>NZ_JBHYKH010000059.1:0-8001 GCF_042741275.1 Streptomyces sp. NPDC058964 | reverse complement strand
CCCCGCCAGGGGCGGCCGGGCGCCCCGGGGGCGCGGCGAGACCCTCCACCCGGTGGGGGCCCACCGCCACCGGCCGGGCTCACGCCCCCGGCCGGGGCCCGGGCGGCCCCGGCCGGTCAGCCCACTGAGTCGAGGAGCCGGGCGGTGTGCATGCGCCCGGCGTGGTCGACGAGGCGGATCAGCACCTCCTTGCCCGAGTCCCGATCGCGGGCGTCACAGAGGACCACGGGCGTTCCCCGGTCGAGGTCCAGGGCCTGCAGAACGTCATGGGCTCCGTAGGCACGCGCGCCCGCGAAGCAGTTGACGGCCACCACGAACGGGATGCGGCGGTGCTCGAAGTAGTCCACCGCCGGGAAGCAGTCCTCGAGTCGCCGGGTGTCCGCGAGGACCACGGCGCCGAGGGCTCCCTGGGACAGTTCGTCCCACAGGAACCAGAAGCGGTCCTGGCCGGGTGTCCCGAAGAGGTACAGGGAGAGGCCCTCCCGGATGGTGATGCGCCCGAAGTCCATGGCGACGGTGGTGGTGACCTTCCGTTCCACCCCGTCGATGTCGTCCACCAACTGGCCCACTTCGCTGAGCAGTTCCTCGGTGCGCAGCGGCCTGATCTCACTGACCGCTCCCACCAGGGTGGTCTTGCCGACGCCGAATCCGCCCGCGACCAGTATCTTCAGCGCCAGGGCGGACGTCTCGCCGTCCGTGGTGTCGGAGTACTCGGAGATCATGATCACTTCTCTCGGGAGTGCCTGCGGTGGTCGGCGTCTGCGTGCGAAGCCAGCATCATGACAACTGTCGTGCTCTTATGGGCGATTGTGCCGATATCGCCTTGTTGTGAGCGACCGGCGCCCGGTTGGTACCGGAAGGGTGTGTGAGCCGGTGCCGCGTCGCGGCGGGTTCTGACCCTTCGTCTACAGCGCCCGCAGGCCCTCGATGACCTCGCGCAGGATCCTTTCATCGGGCAGCTGGGCCGGTGGCACCGGGCGGCTGACGGTGACGCGGCCCAGTTCCAGCAGGTCGCCGAGGAGCACTCTGACGACTCCCACGGGCAGGTCGGCGCCCGCGGCCAGTTCGGCGACGGACTGCGTCTCCGTCCGGCACAGGCCGATGAGCACCCGGTGCTCGGGCCCGAGCGCGGTGTCGTCGGCGGCGGGCGCGCCTGAGTCGAGCGTGACGAGTGCGATCAGGTCGAGCCGCACTCCGCCGGGGCCGGGCCTGGTACGGCCGCCGGTCATGGCGTAGGGGCGGACCAGGGGGCCGGCCTCCCCGTCGTACCACTGACTGCCCGGCTCCGGCTGGACACCCTTCGTCTCCTGGGTCATCGATGCCGACCGCCCTTTCGGCTCATCCGGCGGCCGACGGCCGCGCGGCGCCGCGCGGTGCCGTGTGGAGGTGCTCGCCGACCCGCTTGACGAGCCGTGCCATCTCGTACGCGACCAGTCCGATGTCGGCGGTCACGCTGGTGAGGAGGGCGAGGCAGGAACCATTGCCCGCGGCGGCCACGAAGAGGAAGGCGTCGTCCATCTCCACCATGGTCTGGCGCACGCCACCGGCTCCGAAGTGCCGGCCCGCGCCCTTGGCGAGACTGTGGAATCCGGAGGCGACGGCGGCGAGGTGTTCGGCGTCCGCGCGCTTGAGATCGGTCGAGGCGCCGACGGCCAGGCCGTCGTTGGAGAGCACCACGGCGTGCCGGACCTCGCTCACACGCGCCACCAGGTCGTCCAGCAGCCAGTCGAGTTCGCCGGATCGCTGGGCGGCCCTCATACCCGGGTTCTGGATCACGCGGGGTCTCCTTCGCTGCTGTCTCTGCCCGATGCGGGGTCCGGGGCGGCGCCCCGGCCCGGTTGCCTGCCGCCGCCGCGTGCCCAGCCGTCGCGGTAGGCCGCCATACGGTCCCGGACGAGTTCGGGGGTGCGCCGGTCCTCTCGGGAGGCCGGTGGCCGGACCGGTTCCTCGTGGCGCTGCCCGCGCAGTTGGGGCACGAGGTTCGCCTGCCGTACCCGGCGCGGTAGATCGTCGGAGCCCCCGGAGTCGTCCGGCGGGCGGTGCATCCGCAAGGTGGTCACTCCGGGGGGTGGATTGTCGGTCGGGGGCTGTCCCGGAGGCGGGGCGGTGGCCGCCAGAGCCGGCCGATCGGCGGGCGCGGGGACGGCACCCGGGAGCGGAGCGGCACCGGGCACGCGCGCGTGTCCGCGTTCCGCCGGCTGTTGCGCGTCCGCCGACGAGCGGGGGGAGCCTTCCGCCGCCCCACTGTGCAGGAGCGCGGTGGCCAGCAGGACGACGACGGTGGTACCGCCGTAGGGCGAGGTCCTCAGATGGACCTTGATGCCGTGGCGGGCGGCGAGCCTGCTGACCACGAAGAGCCCGAGGCGGTCGCTGTCGAACAGGTCGAGCGCCTCGGACTGCTCGATGCGCCGGTTGGCCTCGGCGAGCGCCTCCCGCCCCATACCCAGGCCGCGGTCCTCCACCTCCACGGCGTAGCCGTTGCCGACGGGTTCGCCGGTGATGCGCACGCGCGTGTGGGGCGGCGAGAACTGGGCGGCGTTCTCCACGATCTCGGCGAGCAGGTGTGTGAGGTCCGCCACGGCCGCGCCGATGACGGAGGCCTCGGAGAGCCGGCGTACCTCCACGCGCGCGTAGTCCTCGACTTCGGACACGGCGGCGCGCACCACGTTGGTCAGGGACACGGGCATGCGCCAGGCCCGTCCGGGTGCCGCTCCGGAGAGGATGATCAGGCTCTCCGCGTGGCGGCGCATACGGGTGGTGAGGTGATCGAGCCGGAAGAGGTCGCTCAGCTCGTCGGGGTCCTCGGAGCGGCGTTCCATGGTGTCCAGCAGGCTCAGCTGGCGGTGGACCAGGATCTGGCTGCGGCGGGCGAGGTTGACGAACACCCCGGAGATGCCGCTGGCGAGTTCCGCGCGCTCCACCGCCGCGCGCAGGGCGGCGCGGTGCACGGTGCCCAGGGCCTCGGCGACCTGACCGGTCTCGTCCTCCGCGGAGGAGGCGGTTGGTGCCTCCGCCTCGATGTCGATCTCCTCGCCCGCGCGCAGTCGTCTCATGGCTTCGGGGAGTTTGCGCCGGGCGATCTCCAGGGCGCTGTTGCGCAGACTCACCAGTTCGACCACGAGGGCGCGGCCGATCCGCACGGAGATGACCAGGGAGGCGGCGACGGCGACGAGCCCGAAGAGGACGGCGGCCCCCGCTGGCGTGAGCAGACCGCGTCCGAACGGGTCGGCCCGGCCCGCGACTTGGCCGGCCGCGTCCGTCCCGATGGCCCGCATTCCGTCACGCACGCGGGCGTGAGCCGGGTCCCAGGTGGCGTCCGGGGCCGCGTCGAGCGCGCGGATGCCGGGGGCACTGGCGAGGACCTTGTCCTCGGCGGCGCCGACCGCGGTGTAGGCCCTGCTTCCCGCGAGGTCCCGCCAGGCGGCACGCTGGGCCCGGGGCAGGTCCGCGACGGCCGACGCGGTGAGCGTGCGGCGCGTGGCGACGGCGCCGGTGAACAGCCGCAGCCGCTCGCCCCCGAGACCGCCGGTGAGGCGGGCGCCGGTGAGCACCGCGTCCTCCTGGGCCAACGCCTCGCCGGCGCGGGAGAACTCGAGCAGTACGCGCGCGTCGGAGCCGAGATCGTCCGCCTGGATGCCGGTGAGGGCACCGTCCACGCCGAAGGCCGCCTCGATGGTCCCCGTGTACTGTCCGTACGCCTCGTCCCAGCCGGCACGGCGGTCGAGCACCGCCGTACGCAGCGTCCGCAGGCGCTCGGCTCCGGTGACGAAGGTCTCCAGCCGCCGCGCGACGACGCGGGGCAGTTCCTCGCTGTCGGCGACCGTGCTGTGGTTCCCCAGCCGCAGCGCGGCCACGGCCCGGTCGGTGCGTGCGGAGAGTTTCCGCAGGTCACTGCCCTGTCCGGCGGCCGGGTCGGTCGCGTACCGCACGGCGGCCGCGCGCTCGGCCTGCAGGGCGGTGACGGCGACGTTGACCGGGGCCCGCAACTCGGAGTCGACACGCTGGGCCTGCCGCAGCCGGGAGACGTCCTGGACGGTGGTGACGGTGGCGTAAGCCCACAGGGCGAGCAGGGAGACGACGGGCACCATCAGCAGGCAGACGACCTTGGCCCGAACGGTCCGGGGTCGTATTCGCCGGCGCCCCGCGCGCGTGGGCGCGTGGCCCGGCACCCTGTCATCGGGTTCGTCCACGCCCTCGTCGGCGGGTGGTCCGGCGTGCGCTCGGCGGCCGCGCACGGGCGGCGGGGGCTGTTCCTCCGCGCCTGCTGCGGGGGTCCTAGGGGGTGTACGCATGGCCTCCTCGCTCGGTAGTGGTTCGGGGCACGCCCTGCCGGACCCGCTAGCGGGCGGCGGCACTCTCGTCCGACCGCTGTGCCGAGGCGGACGCCTCGCGCTCCCCCGCCGTCGGGGAGAGGGCGACGAAGGCCGAGGTGAGGAACAGATAGGACCCGAGGCCGACGGCGAGGGGGAAGATGAACTGCATCGCCGTGGCCCCGGGCAGGTCGGCGCCGGAGGGTGTGACGCGCACGCTCACGGCGAACATCGCCGTGTAGTGCATGCTGCTGACGGCCGCTCCCATGACCAGGGAGGCGAGGGTGACCGCGACCGGCGACTTGATGTTCAGCCCCGCCCACAGGGCGACGGTGGCCGCGACGACGGCGATCAGGACGGACAGTGCGACGAGGAACGGGTCGTAGCCGACGTCGCCGTGCAGCCGGACCGCCGCCATGCCCAGGTAGTGCATGCTCGCGACGCCCAGCCCGGTGGTCAGGCCGCCCAGGAAGAGCGCCCGGGTGCGGTCCCGGCCGTAGCCCACGGCGAAGACGCCGACGCAGACGACGACCATGGCGACGAGCAGGCTCAGGATGGTCAGCGGGACGTCGTAGCGGATGTCGGTACCGCTGACGCCGAAGCCGAGCATGGCCACGAAGTGCATGGTCCAGATGCCGGTGCCGATCGCGGAGGCCCCGGTGACGAGCCAGTTGCGGCGCGACCGGCCGGTCGTGGCCAGCGCGCGGACGGTGCAGCGCAGTCCGAGTGCGGCGCCGATGCAGGCCATCACGTAAGACAGCACGGGGGTCAGCCAGCCGAAGGAGGCGTGGTCCAGGTGTCCCATGGCCCCGGGACGCTAGTGGGAGCACGGGAGCACAGAGGGGGCGCATTTCGAAAAGTGTTGGAATATGACATAACGGTGTGCCGGAACGATCGCGTCAGGCTCGAACGTGCACGCCAAGGCGTCATCCGTGCCGGTGAGGAATCATGCGGAACATGAGCGACGACCACACACACGTCCAGGAGTTCTTCACGGCCCGTGCGGCCGGCTGGGACAGCCGGTTTCCCGACGACGGCCCCGCCTACGCGGCCGCCGTGGCCGACCTCGGACTGCGCGCGGGAGACCGGGTGCTCGACGCCGGTTGCGGCACGGGGCGTGCTCTGCCGCCGCTGCGCGCCGCCGTGGGGTCCTCGGGCGTGGTCGTGGGGGTCGATCTGACCCCGGCGATGCTCGAGGCGGCCGTACGCGCCGGCAGGGACCGTGAGGGCCGGCTGCTTCTCGCCGACGTGGCTGCGCTGCCGCTCCGGTCGGAGTCCCTCGATGCCGTGTTCGGGGCGGGGCTCATCGCGCATCTGCCCCACCCGGCCGAGAATCTGCGCGAGTTGGCGCGTGTGGTGCGCCCCGGCGGCGTGCTGGCGCTGTTCCATCCGATCGGCCGGGCGGCCCTGGCGGCGCGCCACGGCCGGCAGATCACCCCGGACGACCTGCGTGCGGAACCCAACCTCCGCTCTGTGCTGGCGGGTTCCGGCTGGCGCATGACGTCGTACGTCGACCAGGACGACCGCTTCCTCGCGCTGGCGGTGCGGGAGGGCTGAGCACGGCGTTCCGTCCCGCGCCGGCGGACCGTGCCCACGGACGGCCACCACGCCGTGCGCCGATCGCGCTCCGGGGTGTGCGCCGGGGGCATGCGCCCGGAGCGCCCCCTCACCCCCGTCCCGCGACCGCCGCCACGAAGGCGTCCGGGTTGTCGAACATGACGTTGTGCCCGGCACCGGGCACCGTCACCACGCGCACCCCGGCCGCGGTCAGGCCCTCCTCGCCCGGGAGTCCACCGCTGAGCTCACCCTGCAGGTAGACGCGGTCGATCGCCAGCCCTTCCAGGATCGTGCGCATGACGGGGTCCGAGCCGCGCCGCAGCCCGACGGCGGTACGGTGCAGCGCGCGCGGGTCGGCCAGCCTCATGGTCGCCGCCCAGAGGGGGCCGACCTTCTCCAGCACACGCGCGTACCCGCCGTTCACGAATTCCTCCTCCCCGTAGGCAGCGATCCCGCTGCTTCCTGCGGTCGCGGGCGGGAAGGCGTCGAGGTTGGCCTCCGCGAGGACCAGCCGGGAGACGAGGTCGGGCCGCCGGTGGGCGAGCACGATGGCGACCGCTCCGCCCATGCTGTGCGCGACCAGCTCCGCGCCGGTGAGACCGGCCGCGTCCAGCGCCGCCGCCAGGGCGTCGGCATTGTCCTCCAGGGTGTAGCCGAACCGTTCGGGCCGGTCACTGATGCCGTGTCCGGGCAGATCGACGAACAGGCTCCGCCGGCCAGCGAGTTCGGGGCGGGCCGCGATGTGCGCGTGGTACACGGCCGCGACCGACCCCAGTCCGTGCAGATACACGCGCGCGGGTTGCGCGCCGGGCGTCTCCGTCCAGCGGATGCAGCTGCCGTTGTCGTCGAACTCGGTCTGCTTCATGACATCCCCCTGAATGACTCCGGTGTCGCGGTCGGCTCCTCAGAAGATACATCGGATCCGAGGTATTGGGAATCCGATGTATTGATGCATCGATGTACAGCGAGCTTGGGGGAGAATGCGGGGCATGCTGGAGCTCGCGATTCTCGGATTCCTGTACGACGCCCCGTTGCACGGCTACGTCCTGCGCAAGCACATCGCGGCACTGACCGGGCATGTGCGGCCGGTTGCCGAGAGCACGCTCTATCCCGCCATCAAGCGGCTGGAGAAGGCGGGCCTCCTGGAGCGGGCCACCGAGCCGGGCTCCGTCGCCGCGCCGCGCCACGTGCTCACACTCACCGAGGAGGGCAGGCGCGAGCTGCGCCACCGGCTCGCGGAGCCGGCACAGCGCGACATCACCGACGAGAACCGCTGGTTCACGGTGCTCGCCTTCCTCAGACACCTCGACGACCCCGCGGGCCAGGCGACGGTGCTGCGGCGCAGGCTGGCCTTCCTGGAGGAGCCGGCGAGCTTCTTCTACGAGGGTGACCGGCCACTGAGCGCGGAGGAGCTCGACGACCCGTTCCGGACGGGCCTCCTCACCATCGCGCGGGCGACGAGCCGTGCCGAACTCACCTGGCTGCGCGACACCATCGCCTCACTGGACGACACCCCGCGCTGAGTCCTGTCCGGGCGCGTCGCGGCGATTCACCGTTTCGTCCCTCTTCTGCCGCCGCGGTTCCAACTCTACGTTGAACAGGAGCAGATGAACGATCAGAGCCGAAGCCACGCTGGGGGAAGGCGGTCCGCATGTTCGACAGGATCCGTACGTACGTCGCCAGACTCCGCTCCTCCACGGCCGCTCAGCAGGGTGACGGCCGCGAGAAACGCACACACAACTTGTTCGAGGCCGCGGCAGCCTATGTAGCGGCCTGCGCGGAGGACGACCAGGACCGGATCGACGAGGCGGCGGCCTGGGTGTCGCCGGAGGCGCTGTCGTTCGGGGTGAGCGAGCTGGCCTGCCGAGCGGTGATCGCGCTGGCCCGGGAGCGCGACGAGTCGCCTCGCACGGTCGCGCGCGACCTCCTCGGGCTGCCCGTCTCCTGAGCCGTCGTTCCGGGCGTCGCCCCCATGAAGGCGGACAACTGCAGCTCCGGGTGTGAGGGGCAGCCGTGACAATCGCCTTCCGCTCGCACTAGGGTGCGCGCCGTTGGACGAACCACTGGGGAGGCTGGGATGGCCGGGACCGACGAGGAGGTCGTCGCCGCCGCGGACGATGCGATGTACGTGCTC
>NZ_JBHYKH010000058.1:0-27203 GCF_042741275.1 Streptomyces sp. NPDC058964 | reverse complement strand
CGGGCGCGCGCGCCGTGCCGCGGCCCCCCCCCCGCGCCGCTTCCGCCCCGAACGGGGCCTAACCCCGGTTCAGTTCGAACCAGACGACCTTGCCGGTGCTCAGCCGGGTCGCGCCCCACCGCCTGGCCAGCTTGTTCACCAGATACAGCCCGCGGCCGCCCTCGTCCGTCGCCCGCGCCTGCCGGAGCCGCGGCAGCTGGGGCACGTCGTCGCCGACCTCGCAGCGCAGCACGTCGGTGCGCAGCAGACGGAGGGTGACCGGGCGGGAGGCGTACCGCACCGCGTTCGTCACGACCTCGCTGACCAGCAGCTCCACCGAGTCGGAGAGCTCCTCCAGGCCCCAGCGGTCCAGGGCGCGCCTGGCCAGCCGGCGGGCCCGGCCGGGGGCCGCGTCCTCCGGCTCCAGGAACCAGTACGCCACATCGCTCGGCGCGATCCCGTCGAAGCGGGCGGCGAGCAGCGCGATGTCGTCGTCACGGTCGCCAGGACCGAGCATGTCGAGCACCTCGTCGCACAGGGCCTCCAGGGGCGGCGGATGATCGGGCCCCGTGAGCTGGGCGGTCGCGGCGAGCTTCTCGCGCAGCTGCTCTATGCCGGTCCACACGTCCCGCAGCCGGGACTCCACCAGGCCGTCGGTGTAGAGGAGCAGCGTGGCCCCGGCGGGTGCGTCCAGCTCGACGGCCTCGAAGTCGACCCCTCCGACGCCGATGGGCGCGCCCGGCGGCACGCGCAGCACCTCGGCCCGTCCGCCCAGGTGCAGCAGCACGGGCGGGGGATGGCCGGCGTTGGCGATGGTGATGCGGTGCGAGACCGGGTCGTAGACGGCGTACAGGCAGGTGGCCATCCGGTCGGTGCCCAGCCGCTGGGCCTGCTCGTCGAGGTGGTGCAGCACCTCCTGCGGAGGCAGGTCGAGTCCGGCCAGGGTCTGCGCGGTGGTGCGCAGCTGGCCCATGATGGCGGCGGAGGTCATGGAGTGGCCCATGACGTCACCGACGACCAGCGCGACTCTGCTGCCCGGCAGCGGGATGGCGTCGTACCAGTCGCCGCCGACCCGGGCCGTCTCGGCCGCGGGAAGGTAGCGGGAGGCCAGCCGCACGCCCGTCGGGCGGGGCAGCGTCTCCGGGAGCATGGTGCGCTGGAGCTCGTCGGCGATGTACGCCTCGCGGCCGTACAGCACCGCCTTGTCGATGCCCAGCGCGCTGTGCGTGGCCAGCTGGGCGGCGACCAGCAGGTCGTCGGCCTCGAAGGCCAGGCGCTCCGGGCGGCGCAGGAAGAGCGCCGCACCGATGACACGGCGGCGTCCGCGCAGCGGCGCGAGGATCGCGTGCTGGCCGCCGGGCACGACCGACTCGCCGCTCTCGCCCAGCAGTTCGGGCAGCGCGGCACGGGCCGCGGGAGCGTCGGCGAACACGGGACGCACCCCGCGCAGCACCTCGTTCAGCGCCCCGCCGGGCCGCACCTCGCACAGCTCGGCGGTCAGCGAGGACAGCTCCGACAGTCCGGTCAGCTCCGACGGCTCCGGCTCCGGGGCCGGTACGGGCAGGAAGCCGCCCTCGGTGTCACGTTCCTCCGGAATCCGGTCCGTGCGCCGCAGCCGCAGTACGACGGGTCCGGTGGGCCGCTCGTCGCCGACCGGCAGCGGGTCGCGCAGATAGACGAGGATCGCGTCCGAGAACGTCGGCACGGTGGCCCGGCACAGGCCCATCACGATCTCGTCGAGGTCGATGCCGCGGGCGATCCGCCGGGTCGCGGCGCCCACGAACCGCAACCGGTCCCCGTCCCGCCGCTTCGGCTTCGGCCGTCCGGGCGGCAGCCCCCGCCCGGTACGGCGGTCCTGGCCGCCGACGGACCGCTCCTGCCCCGCACCCGGCTGGGGCGGGATGCCCTCCGGTGTGGGACGCGGGCGGTGCGTGTCGGGCTCGGCGGCGGCCGGCTGCGAGTGCTCGGGGCCGTTGACTGGGGGCTCCTTCCCCTTGCCGCGGGGCGTGGTCGTTCCCGGCGACGAGGGCGTCTCGCCGGTGCGGGCCTGTGCGGGTAAGGCGGCCGCGCCGAGCGGCTTCGGGGAACGCACGAGCGCCCCGCGGTGCTCCGCGGGGTCGACGCCCGTCTGGGGGCGTTCGTAGGAGGAGGTGGGGTGCTCCGTCACGCGCGTCGATTCCATCCGTCCGGGGCTGCGCGCCGCGCGCGCAGTTCGTCCCGCAGAAATCCCGATACCCGGAATACGTGCCCCGGGAACGGAATTCCCGTCCGGTCAGAGGCCGTGCCCTTGCCACCGGCGGACCGTCTCCGGCCGGTGGTGCCCTCGTACCCCTCGCTCACGTCCTGCCGCCCCTCGGTGACGTTCGGTCAAGCCCGGCGCATGCTCCGGGAGTTGTGGCTGCGCACCCTTGCGGAGGACGATCCTACGGTTGTGGGCCGGGGGCGCAGCAAGGGTCTCATGAGGACACGTGCGCGGGCGTACGGTCCCAGTCCTCCGGGAGTGAAGGTACAGCCCAGGACGGATCCGGGCGCCACTGCTGCCAACCGTCCGAGAACGGCGGGCCCCAGGCGCCGATCACCTCCACGGCGGCCCGCCCCGCCTCCCGCACCCGTTGGGCCAGGCGGGCGTCCATCAGACCGTCCCGCTGGGCCTGCGCGAACTCGTCCTCGTCGCGCCAGTGCCAACTGCGGTCCGGGTGCACGGAGATGTCCAAAAAGTAGTCCTCGGAGTCCACTCCGCCGTCCCAACGGGCCAGCGGCTCCTCAAGATTGACGTACCAGTTCTTGAACCGCCAGCCCGGCTCCCAGAACAGCCACACCGACCAGGACTGGCCGGGCCGGGCCAGTTTCAGCACTCCGGTGCCGAGCCAGCGGGCGAGCTGCACGGCCCGCGGCTTGGTGTACCGGGACTCCAGGGGCTCGACGTGCACCGGCGTGCCGTCGGCGAGCACGGGCTTCACGCACTCGGTGCCCGGCGCCATCCACACGGCGAGCAGCTCCTCGTCGTCCCGCACGACGGTGACGGGGCGCGCGATGTGGAAGCGGCTGCCGGCGTTCTCCCGGTACCGCCACAGGATGTGACTCCCGGGGGCCCAGAAGCCCGTCGGACCACCCGCTCCCGCACGCTCCACGCGTCTCACCGCTCCGCCGTCTGCCATGCACAGATATTAGGTGCCACAGGCATACGACGCTGCGGTGCGCGTCACGGTTCTGGCCCGGCGGCTACAGCGGCCCGCGATCGGTCACGGATGCGTCATACGCAGGACGTCCAGCGCCTCGTCCAGCTGCTCCGCGGTCAGCGCGCCGCGCTCCACGTACCCGCCCTCCAGCACCACTTGACGGATGGTCTTCCGTTCCGCGAGGGCCTTCTTGGCCACCTTCGCGGCCTGCTCGTACCCGATGTACTTGTTGAGCGGGGTGACCACGGAGGGCGACGACTCGGCGTACTCGCGGGCCCGCTCGCGGTCGGCGGTGATCCCGTCGACGGTCCGGTCGGCCAGCAGACGGGAGACGTTGGCGAGCAGCCGGATCGACTCCAGCACGTTCTTCGCGATGACCGGCAGCATCACATTGAGCTCGAAGTTGCCGGAGGCGCCGGCGGTGGCGATGGCCGTGTCGTTGCCGACGACCTGGGCGCAGACCATGAGGACGGCCTCCGGGACGACCGGGTTGACCTTGCCGGGCATGATCGAGGAGCCGGGCTGCAGGTCCGGGAGCCGGATCTCGGCGAGTCCCGTCCGCGGTCCCGACGCCATCCACCGCAGGTCGTTGGCGATCTTCGTGAGTCCGACCGCGATCGTCCGCAGCTGCCCGCTGGTCTCGACGATCCCGTCCCGGGCGCCCTGCGCCTCGAAGTGGTTCCTCGCCTCGGTGAGCGGCAGCCCCGTGGCGCGGGCGACCTCCTCGATGACAGCAGCGGAGAAACCGGGCGGGGTGTTGATGCCCGTCCCCACCGCCGTTCCGCCCAGCGGCAGCTCGGCCAGCCGCGGCAGGGAGGCCCGCAGCCGCTCGACGCCGTACCGCACCTGGGCGGCGTACCCCCCGAACTCCTGGCCCAGCGTCACGGGCGTGGCGTCCATGAGATGGGTCCGCCCCGACTTCACGACATCGGCGAACTCCCCGGCCTTGCGCTCCAGGGAGCCGGCCAGGTGTTCCAGGGCCGGGACCAGGTCACGGGTGACGGCGGCGGTGGCGGCGATGTGGAGCGAGGAGGGGAAGACGTCGTTGGACGACTGGGAGGCGTTGACGTGGTCGTTGGGATGCACGTCCCGGCCGAGCCGCTCGCTCGCCAGTGTGGCGATGACCTCGTTGGTGTTCATGTTGGACGAGGTGCCGGATCCCGTCTGGAACACGTCCACCGGGAAGTGCTCGTCCCAGTTCCCCTCGGCCACCTCGGCGGCCGCCTCCTGGATCGCCTCGGCGACGTCCTTGTCGAGCACCCCGAGCCCCGCGTTGACCTTCGCCGCGGCCCCCTTGATGCGGGCGAGGGCCTCGATGTGGGCCCGCTCGATGCGCTGCCCGGAGACGGGGAAGTTCTCGACGGCCCGCTGCGTCTGCGCGCGCCACTTGGCGCCGGCGGGGACGCGGACCTCGCCCATGGAATCGTGCTCGATGCGGTATTCGCTCATGCCGGTTACAGCGATCGGAGCGGTGGGGATGTTCCGAGGCGTGCGCCGTACGGGTAGCCCGCGCCCCTGTCCGCACTCGGCGCGCACGGACAAGCACAGGTCAGCCCCGTTCGGCCGGTCCGCGTTCGGGGACGAGCCCGTCAGGCCGAACGGGGTCGGGACGGAGCCCCGGCGGGGCCGAAGGGGCGGCACCCCATGGGACGGGACGGGCAGGGGCGGCGGGGGCGAGATCCCCCCGCCGCACGCCAGGCACTAGGCCAGCCCCGGCCCCCGGACCGGAATGGACGTGAACGTCGGCGCCGGGGCGGGATCCTGGAAGAAGTCGTTGCCCTTGTCGTCGACGACGATGAACGCCGGGAAGTCCTCGACCTCGATCTTCCAGACGGCTTCCATGCCGAGCTCCTCGTACTCGACGACCTCGACCTTCTTGATGCAGTCCTGGGCGAGGCGGGCCGCCGGTCCGCCGATGGAGCCGAGGTAGAAGCCGCCGTGGCTGCCACAGGCGTCGGTGACCTGCTTGCTGCGGTTGCCCTTGGCGAGCATCACCTTGGAACCGCCCGCGGCCTGGAACTGCTCCACGTAGGAGTCCATCCGGCCGGCCGTGGTCGGGCCGAAGGAGCCGGAGGCGTAGCCCTCGGGGGTCTTCGCCGGCCCCGCGTAGTACACCGGGTGGTCCTTCAGGTACTGCGGCATCTCCTCACCCGCGTCCAGCCGCTCCTTGATCTTGGCGTGCGCGATGTCGCGGGCCACGACGAGCGGACCGGTCAGGGACAGCCGGGTCTTGACCGGGTACTTGGTCAGCTCGGCCAGGATCTCGTCCATCGGCTGGTTGAGGTCGATGCGGACGACGTCACCCTCCGACTCGAGGTGCTCGTCCGTCGTCTCCGGCAGGAACCGCGCCGGGTCCGTCTCCAGCTGCTCCAGGAACACGCCCTCTGCCGTGATCTTGGCGACGGCCTGGCGGTCGGCCGAGCAGGAGACCGCGATGGCGACCGGGCAGGACGCGCCGTGCCGCGGGAGGCGGATCACACGCACGTCGTGGCAGAAGTACTTGCCGCCGAACTGCGCGCCGATACCGATCTTCTGCGTCAGCTCGAAGACCTTCTCCTCCAGCTCCTTGTCCCGGAAACCGTGACCGAGCTCGGAGCCCTCGGAGGGGATCTCGTCCAGGTAGTGCGCGGAGGCGTACTTCGCGGTCTTCAGGGCGTACTCGGCGCTCGTACCACCCACCACGATCGCCAGGTGGTACGGCGGACAGGCGGCCGTGCCGAGCGAACGGATCTTCTCCTCCAGGAACTTCATCATGGAGGCCTCGTTCAGGACGGCCTTCGTCTCCTGGTACAGGAAGGACTTGTTGGCGGAGCCGCCGCCCTTCGCCATGAACAGGAACTTGTACGCACCGCCGTCGGTGGCGTACAGCTCGATCTGCGCCGGGAGGTTGGAGCCGGTGTTCTTCTCCTCCCACATGGTGAGCGGAGCCATCTGCGAGTAGCGCAGGTTCAGCTTGGTGTAGGCGTCGTAGATGCCGTGGGACAGCGCCTTCTCGTCCTCGCCCGCGGTGAGGACGTTCTGGCCGCGCTTGCCCATGACGATCGCCGTGCCGGTGTCCTGGCACATGGGGAGCACGCCCGCCGCCGCGATGTTCGCGTTCTTCAGCAGGTCCAGGGCGACGAACTTGTCGTTGCCCGACGCCTCGGGGTCGTCGATGATGCGGCGCAGCTGCGCGAGGTGCGCCGGGCGCAGGTAGTGCTGGATGTCGTGGATGGCCTCCGCTGCCAGCTTGCGCAGCGCCTCCGGCTCCACCTTGAGGAAGGTCCGCCCGTCGGCCTCGAAGGCGGAGACACCCTCGGAGGTCACCAGCCGGTACGGGGTGGTGTCCTCTCCCTGGGGGAGCAGATCGGTGTACGCGAACTCAGGCATCTTCGCCCATTCCTCACTCGACAGACGGCGGCCTGTCGACGTCGACAGGCCTCACCAGCGTAGAACCTGCCGCCGACGCGGAACCTGTGAGGTAAGGCTCAGTTCCCGGCGCGCGGGCCCGCCCCCACCCCTAGTCGCGATCTATCGCGTTTCGGTACGCTGCTGCCGTGGACCTTCAGAAGCACGCCCAGCGGGAGCACACGGCCCCTCCCGTCGCCGAACTGCGCGCCTCGGACGCCGACCGTGACCGCGTCGCCGACATCCTGCGCGAGGCCCTCGCCGAGGGGCGCCTGACCGCCGACGAGCACGCCGAGCGTGTCGAGGGGGTGCTCAACGCCAAGACGGTCGGCGAACTGGAGGTCTTCATCCGGGACCTGCCGGCCGCCCATGCGAGTCCGGCCGCCTCCGCCTACGCGCCGGCACCGCCGCGCCCCGCGCCGGGCGCGATACCCGCCGAGGCCGACGCCAACGTTGTCGCCGTGTTCAGCACCGCCATGCGCCGGGGGCGCTGGCGCGCCGGGCGCCGCCTGCACGCGTACGCCGTGTTCGGCACCGTCGAGATCGACCTCAGCGAGGCGATCTTCGAGTACCAGCAGGTCGTGATCAAGGCGGTCTCGGTCTTCGGGGACGTCCAGATCCGCGTCCCGGAGAACGTGTCGCTTCGGGGCACCGGTGGCGGAGTACTCGGCAACTTCGAGGTCTCCCCACTGGATTCGGCCGAGTCCGAGGCGCCTGTCGTCTATGTGGACGGGTGGGCCGTGCTGGGCAATGTCGAGGCGCGGCCGAAGCGCGGAAAGCTCGTCGCGGACATCCTCGACCGTGTTCAGCACAAGGTCGACAGGAGGTTGCGCAAACATCTCGACCGTTGACGGTTGTGAATCGGACCGGATCCGGAACGAATCGGTCCTCGGGCGGGCGGCGCGCAGGGTCGTGAACAAGCCGCCGCGCTCCTGCGGTTCGGAACTCTGTGCATAGGCGCGCGCACAGCGGGTAGGGCTTGCTGCATCGTCTCTCGCTCGCGAAGCCGTCGTCAGGAGTAGACCGTGCTGCAACCGCCGCATTCGTCCCTGCAGGTCGCTGCCGTTCCGGCCCAGCGGGTGCCGACGCGAGACAGGGACCAAGACGCACCCTGGCACACCGAGGCGGTGTGCCGGCGCGACGAGGCCGGCCTGTTCTTCGCCCCCTCGAAGGAGCCCACCGCCGCCAGGCTCTCCCGGGAGGAGGCGGCCAAGCGGGTCTGCGCCCGCTGTCCGGTGATGGTCGAGTGCCGCGAGCACGCGTTGCTGCAGCCCGAACCGTACGGCGTCTGGGGCGGCCTGACCGCCGCCGAGCGCCGAGTGGTCCTGGCCCGGCGCCGCCGCCGCGACATGGAACTGAAGAAGGCGGCACGCGCGGCGAACCGCATAGCGGCAGCGGGCTAGAGCCCGCTCCAGGGACACGTGAAGGGGCGCCCCCTCCGCACCAGGGGGCGCCCCTCTTCCCGTCGCTTGCCGGCCGGCGAAGCCGCTACTTCGCCCTGTCGAAGTCGATGGCGCTGTAGGCGCGCAGCTTGCTCAGCCGGTGTTCGGAGTCGATCCGGCGGACCGTGCCGGACTTCGAGCGCATCACGATCGAGTCGGTCGTGGCGGTCTCGGACCGGTAGCGCACCCCGCGCAGCAGCTCGCCGTCGGTGATGCCGGTGGCGACGAAGAAGACGTTGTCGCCGGAGACCAGGTCGTCCGTGGTGAGCACCCGGTCCAGGTCGTGCCCGGCGTCGACGGCCCGCTGCCGCTCCTCGTCGTCCTTCGGCCACAGCTTGCCCTGGATGGTGCCGCCCAGGCACTTCACGGCGCAGGCCGAGATGATGCCCTCGGGCGTGCCGCCGACGCCCAGCAGCAGGTCGACGCCGGTGCCCTCGCGCAGCGCGTAGATCGAGCCGGCGACGTCGCCGTCCGAGATCAGCTTGATGCGCGCGCCGGCCTCCCGGACCTCCTTGATGAGGCCCTCGTGCCGCGGCCGGTCCAGGATGACGACGGTGACGTCCTCGGGCGCCGAGCGCTTGGCCTTGGCGATCCGGCGGATGTTGACGGCCACGGGCGCGTCGATGTCGACGAAGTCGGCGGCCTCGGGGCCGGTGACCAGCTTGTCCATGTAGAAGACGGCGGACGGGTCGAACATCGAGCCGCGGTCGGCGGCGGCCAGCACCGCGATGGCGTTCGGCATGCCCTTGGCGGTCAGCGTGGTGCCGTCGATCGGGTCGACGGCGATGTCGCACTCGGGTCCGGTGCCGTCACCGACGCGCTCCCCGTTGAAGAGCATCGGCGCCTCGTCCTTCTCGCCCTCGCCGATGACGACGACGCCGTTCATCGAAACGGTGGAGACGAGGGTCCGCATGGCGCGCACCGCGGCACCGTCGGCGCCGTTCTTGTCGCCGCGCCCGACCCAGCGCCCCGCGGCCATCGCGGCGGCTTCGGTCACCCGGACGAGTTCCAGGGCGAGGTTGCGGTCGGGGGCCTCGGAGGGAACTTCCAGCTCGGAGGGCAGATGATGATTCTCGGTCATCGGAGCGCACCTTTCTGATACGACGACGGCCGGATGAGGGTTGCCTCTCGACTCTATCGTCAGGCAGACAAAATGAGCAGGGCCCCCCACGGATGAGCGCGCCGGACACCTGCGACGATAGGGGACGTGGCAGGTTCGAACGGCAAGCAGAAGACGGTCCGGGACATGATCCTCTCCCTGGGCCTCATCGGGATCGCGGCGGGCGTCATCTACCTCTTCGTCCCGCACGACGACCACGCTCCCGACATCAAGCGGGTGGACTACAGCGTGGAACTCCTCACCGCGCGCCGCGCGGCGACCTACCCGGTGGCCGCGCCAGAGGGCCTGCCCGAAACCTGGAAGGCGACCTCCGTGCGCTTCCAGGGGGCGGACTTCGACCGCTGGCACCTGGGTTTCCAGAACCCCGACGGTGAGTACGTGCAGATCGAGCAGTCCACTCAGAAGCGCGCGGAGTTCATCGAGACGGCGAGCCAGGGCTCGAAGGCGACCAAGGCCACCGAGAAGATCGGCGACCGCACCTGGACGCGCTACACCGGCGGCCGTTACGACGCCCTCGTGCTCGAGGACACGCCCGGCTCCACGACGGTGGTGGCGGGCACGGCGCCGTTCGCGCAGCTGACGAAGATGGCGCAGGCGCTGAAGATGGCCTGAGCGCCCGCACGCACGAGAGGGGCCCCCGGCAGCGCCGTGGGCCCCTCTCGTGTCCGCCGGGTGTCAGACGGTGGTGACGACGTCGTCGTAGGCCAGTCGCGGCGACCGCGGGTACCAGGCGTCCTCGCCCGGCCGGCCGATGTTGACGACCATCAGGGGGGTGTGGTCGTCGTCGAGGAACTCCTTGCGGACGCCCTCGAAGTCCAGGCCGGTCATCGGGCCGGCGGCCAGGCCGGCGGCGCGGACGCCGATGATGAAGTACGCGGCCTGGAGGGCGGCGTTCATCGCGGCGGAGCCCTCACGGACCGGGCGCTCACCGAAGAGGAGGTCCCTGGCCTGCGGGAAGGCCGGGAACAGGGCTGGCAGTTCCTCGTGGAACTCGTTGTCCGCGGCGAGGATCGCGACCAGCGGGGCGGTGGCCGTCTTGGCCCGGTTGCCCTCGGACATGTGCCGGACCAGGCGCTCGCGGGCCTCGGCGGAGCGGACCAGGGTGATGCGCAGCGGGGTCTGGTTGAAGGCGGTCGGGCCGTACTTGACCAGGTCGTAGATCGCCTGGACCTGTTCCTCGGTCACCGGCTCGTCGGTGAAGGTGTTCGCGGTGCGGGCCTCGCGGAACAGCAGGTCCTGGGCGGCTGGGTCAAGAACGAGAGACATGCGTGAACTTCCTCGGATACGTGTCCCGGCCCGGAGCGTGGGGCCGGCTGACGCGACTGACCGTACGCCCGAGAAGTTCAACATTCAACAAAAGACGGGGTCTGGTGATCCGCTTCACAGCCGGCCGGGCAGTGCGGCTAGTCGCCGTCCCCCCGCGTCTCCTCGTTCCCGTCCTCCTCGGCCAGGGCCGCGTCCAGCCGGGCCCGCGCCCCCTCCAGCCAGCGCCGGCACACCTTGGCCAGCTCCTCGCCGCGCTCCCACAGAGCCAGCGACTCCTCCAGCGTCGTACCGCCCGCCTCCAGCCGCCGTACGACCTCGATCAGCTCGTCCCGCGCCTGCTCGTACCCGAGCGCCTCATCCACCTTGCCGGTCATCCACTCACCCTAAGAATCGACTCGTACGGAGAACTCACCCTCGGCGACCCGCGCCCGCAGCGCCTCGCCCGCCGTCACCTCGTCCGGGTCCCGCACCACGTGACCGTCGGACTTCTGCAGCACGGCGTAACCGCGCTTGAGCGTCGCCGCGGGGGAGAGCGCCACCACGCGCGCGTGCGTGTGCGTCAGCTCGGAGTCCGCTCGGTCGAGGAGGTGCCCGAGCGTGCGCCGAGAGCGCTCGGCCAGCGACGCGACATGATCCGCCCGCTCGTCGATCATGCGGTGCGGATCCTCCATCGAAGGCCGGGCCAGCGCGTGGGCCAGCCCGCGCTCCTCCCGCTCGACGAGCGCCCGCACGCACCGCCGCGCCCGGTCCCGCAGCATCCGCACGCGCTCGAACTCCTCGCCCACGTCCGGTACGACCTTCTTGGCGGCGTCGGTCGGAGTCGACGCCCGCAGATCGGCGACATGGTCCAGCAGCGGGTTGTCCGGCTCGTGCCCGATGGCGGACACGACGGGCGTACGGCACGCGGCCACCGCGCGCACGAGCTGCTCGTCGGAGAAGGGCAGCAGGTCCTCCACGCTGCCGCCGCCGCGCGCGACGATGATCACGTCGACGTCCTCGATCTCGTCGAGCTCCTTCACCGCCTGCACCACCTGCGGCACCGCGTGCACACCCTGTACGGGGACGTTGCGCACCTCGAAGCGGACGGCGGGCCAGCGGTGGCGGGCGTTCTCCAGGACGTCCCGCTCCGCCGCCGAGGCACGACCGCACACCAGGCCGATGAGCTGGGGGAGGAAGGGCAGCGGCTTCTTCCGCCCGGGCGCGAAGAGCCCCTCGGCCGCGAGCGTCTTCTTCAGCTGCTCCAGCCGGGCCAGCAGCTCCCCGACCCCCACGGGCCTCATCTCCGCGGCCCTCAGCGACAGCTGCCCGCGCGGGGCGTACCACTCGGGCTTCGCCAGGACGACGACCCGGGCGCCCTCGCCCACCACGTCCGCGACGGCGTCGAACACCTGCCGGTAGCAGGTGACGCTCACCGAGATGTCGTACGAGGGATCCCGCAGCGTCAGGAACACCACCCCGGCACCCGGCCGCCGCGACAGCTGAGTGATCTGCCCCTCGACCCACACCGCCCCGAGCCGGTCGATCCAGCCCCCGATGAGCCGCGACACCTCACCGACGGGCAGCGGTGCGTCCGCGGACGTGTTGACAGCCATGCGCCGAGGTTAACGGCCACCACCGACATTCCGGCCCGATCTTCGGCCTGCGCACGCGGCCTTACGATGGTTCCCATGACTGCTTCGCCTGGCCGCCGTGTCCTGCTCGCCGCCCCCCGTGGTTACTGCGCGGGTGTGGACCGCGCCGTGATCGCCGTCGAGAAGGCCCTGGAGCAGTACGGGGCCCCGATCTATGTCCGGCACGAGATCGTCCACAACAAGTACGTCGTGCAGACGCTGGAGAAGAAGGGCGCGATCTTCGTCGAGCGGACGGAGGAGGTCCCGCCGGGGAACATCGTCATGTTCTCCGCGCACGGGGTCGCCCCCGTCGTGCACCAGGAGGCCGAGCGCGGCCGCCTCGCCACCATCGACGCGACCTGCCCCCTGGTCACCAAGGTCCACAAGGAAGCCGTCCGCTTCGCCAAGGAGGACTACGACATCCTCCTGATCGGGCACGAGGGCCACGAGGAGGTCATCGGCACCTCCGGCGAGGCCCCCGACCACATCCAGCTCGTCGACGGCCCCGGGGACGTCGCCAAGGTGGAGGTCCGCGACCCGTCCAAGGTCGTCTGGCTGTCGCAGACCACCCTCTCCGTCGACGAGACCATGGAGACCGTGGACGCCCTGCAGGAGAAGTTCCCGCAGCTCATCAGCCCGCCGAGCGACGACATCTGCTACGCCACGCAGAACCGTCAGCTCGCGGTGAAGCAGATGGGCGCCGAGGCGGAGCTGGTGATCGTGGTCGGCTCCCGCAATTCCTCCAACTCCAAGCGGCTCGTCGAGGTCGCCAAGCTGGCCGGCTCACGCGAGGCCTATCTCGTGGACTTCGCCAGCGAGATCGACGAGGCCTGGCTGGAGGGTGTCACCACGGTCGGCGTCACCTCCGGCGCCTCCGTCCCGGAGGTCCTGGTCGAGCAGGTGCTGGAGTGGCTGGCCGAGCGCGGCTACGCGGACGTCGAGATCGTCAAGGCGGCCGAGGAGTCCATCACCTTCTCGCTGCCCAAGGAGCTGCGCCGCGATCTGCGCGAGGAGGCGGCCGCCCTGGTCGCCGAGCGCGGCGGAGCGGGTACGTCGGACGCGTGAGCGGCCGTAGGTCCAGGACGTGACGGTCAGTCGTACGACGTAACGTAGATCCATGCAGATCTTCGGCGTGGACATCGGTGGATCCGGGATCAAAGGCGCCCCTGTGGACCTGGAGCGGGGCGAGCTGGCGGAGGAGCGCTTCAAGGTGCTCACTCCGCACCCGGCCACACCCGACGGAGTGGCCGACGGCGTCAAACAGGTCGTCGACCACTTCGGCTGGACCGGCCCGGTCGGACTCACCTTCCCCGGGGTGGTGACCGGCGGCGCCATGATCCGCACGGCCGCCAACGTGGACAAGAGCTGGATCGACACGGACGCGCGCAGTCTGTTCAGCGACCGCCTGGGCGGCCACGACGTCACGGTCGTCAACGACGCGGACGCCGCCGGTGTCGCGGAGATGAGCTTCGGCGCGGGCCGCGGCCGCCGGGGCACGGTCATCCTGCTGACCTTCGGCACCGGCATCGGCAGCGCCCTCTTCGTCGACGGCACCCTCGTCCCGAACACCGAACTGGGCCATCTGGAGCTGAGCGGCCACGACGCGGAGACACGCGCCTCCAGCAAGGCCAAGGAGGACAACGACCTGAGCTGGGAGCACTGGGCCCGCCGGGTCCGGAAGTACCTCGCCCACGTCGAGATGCTGTTCTCGCCCGAGCTGTTCATCGTCGGCGGCGGCGTCAGCCGCAAGTCCGACAAGTTCCTGCACCTCATCGAGGGCATCAGGGCGGAGATCGTCCCGGCCCAGCTGCAGAACAACGCGGGGATCGTCGGGGCGGCGATGCGGGCGGACAAACAGGGCTAGCCAGGGCCGACCGGCGGGTCACGCCCGCCGGCGGCGCCGCATCAGCCGGATCCTGCGCACGATCACGATCACACCGGCGACGAGCGTCCCCCCGTACAGCCACCCGGCCTGGGTCGCGAGCGCGGTCACCAGGCCCATCAGCCGCCCGGCGGTCCCCCCGCCGCTGTCGGCGACGGGCAGCAGCCCCACCGCGAAGGCGATCGGCACGACGATGGGCGCGGTCAGCAGATCGCCGCCGCGCACCCACAGCGCGGTCAGCACGCACACCGGCAGGAACAGCACGCCGTACGCCGTCAGGGACGCCCCGAACAGCAGCTGGTCGAGACAGCCCAGCAGGAACATCACCGCCCCGCAGAACAGCCCGCCTCCGAGACCGGTGAGCCGGGGGTTCGGCATCCGCCGCCGGGGCCGCACCGGTCGTGCCGGACCTGGGCCGGGCCGGCGTACGCCCTCCGGCCTGCGTCTCGTCTGCGGTGGCAGGGACGTCTGGGGCGTGCCGCGTCGCGGTCCGTGCTGCGGGGGTCGCGTCCTGTGTTGCTCCACTGGACCAACTTAGGTCTGTTTATGTGTCGAATCGCTCCTCAGACACGCCGTTGGGCAGAGCTTGCCCAACCGTTCGACGCGGCCACCGGGGCCCGGCCCGGTACGCCGTAGACTGGTGGATCGGCCGGACTCCTGGCCCCCTGGCCCTCTCCACATACGGGAAGTCGCAACGTGTCGCTCACGATCGGAATCGTCGGTCTGCCGAATGTCGGCAAGTCGACCCTGTTCAACGCCCTGACCAAGAACGACGTGCTCGCGGCCAACTACCCGTTCGCCACGATCGAGCCCAACGTGGGTGTCGTCGGCGTACCCGATGCGCGCCTCACCAAGCTGGCCGAGATCTTCGGCTCGCAGCGGATCCTCCCGGCCACCGTCGACTTCGTCGACATCGCCGGCATCGTGCGCGGCGCCTCCGAGGGCGAGGGCCTGGGCAACAAGTTCCTCGCGCACATCCGTGAGTCCGACGCGATCTGCCAGGTCATCCGCGCCTTCAAGGACGAGAACGTCGTCCACGTCGACGGCAAGGTCGCGCCGAAGGAGGACATCGAGACGATCAACACCGAGCTGATCCTCGCGGACCTCCAGACCATCGAGAAGGTCCTGCCGCGCCTCCAGAAGGAGTCGCGCATCAAGAAGGACGTCGCGCCCAAGGTCAAGGCCGTCGAGGAGGCCAAGGAGATCCTGGAGAAGGGCGACACGCTCTTCGCGCACGGCATCGTCCAGGGCAGCGAGCGGGCCGAGCTCCTGCACGACCTGCACCTCCTCACCACCAAGCCCTTCCTCTACGTCTTCAACGTCGACGAGGACGAGCTGATGGACGAGGGCTTCAAGAGCGAGCAGCGCACCCTGGTGGCCCCCGCCGAGGCGATCTTCCTCAACGCCAAGCTGGAGGCGGACCTCGCCGAGCTCGACGAGGAGGACGCCCTGGAGCTCCTCGAGTCGGTCGGCGCCACGGAGCCCGGCCTCGCCACGCTCGCCCGCGTCGGCTTCGACACCCTCGGCCTGCAGACCTACCTCACGGCCGGCCCGAAGGAATCCCGCGCCTGGACCATCAAGAAGGGCGCCACCGCCCCCGAGGCCGCCGGTGTCATCCACACCGACTTCCAGAAGGGCTTCATCAAGGCCGAGGTCATCTCCTTCGCCGACCTGGTCGAAACCGGCTCGGTCGTCGAGGCCCGCGCCAAGGGCAAGGCGCGGATGGAGGGCAAGGAGTACGTGATGCAGGACGGGGATGTGGTGGAGTTCCGGTTCAACGTCTAGCGGGCGACGTACCACCACGTCGCTGATCTGGTAAACGTGCGGGTCAGAAGGGGTTCGTCCGGCCTTTCGGGGTCGGGCCCCTGGGTTTTCCCGTCCCGGGACCATGCCGGGAAACCTGACCCCTCGTCATTGACGTCGAACGCTTCCTGGCCGGCGCCCACCGCGAAGCCGCCGTCCCCTTCGACGAGGTCGGCGCCGCCTTCAACGTTTGTTACGGCGCCGATGACGACCAGGTCCGGCCCTACCTGGACGCTCTCGCCGGCCTGGCCCGCCTGCACGCTGCTCGAGAGCGTTTCCCTGGAGCCCGCGGCGCGGCTCACTCCTTGCGTGAGGAAACCCGCCGCCTGCAATGGACCTGGCGCACCCGGCCTCGCCGACATCGACGGTTGGTGACTGTGAGCGACAACCGAAGAGCCGCGGGCCCGGTGTGCTGCTAACATCCACGTTACTAACGTAGGTGTTAGTGACATGCGGGGAGGTCGGCGGACGTGGTGGATTTCGTAGGCCGGCGGCAGGAGCTGGCGACGTTGGACCGAGAGCTGCAGAAGGTGGCGGCGGGGGTCGGCGGGGAGCGCCCCGGTCGGTGCGTGATGTTGCGTGGGCGGCGCCGGGTGGGTAAGTCGCGACTGGTCGAGCGGTTTGCGGAGCGCTCCGGAGCCCCGTTCTTGTTCTACGCCGCGACCGGCGCTTCCCCTGGGGGTGATCTCGCACGGCTGGCCCGGGACGCGCAGGCGTCGACGCTGCCGATGGCGCGGCTCGTGGCCGCCGCGCGGCCGGAGAGCTGGGATGCAGCGTTCGACGTGCTGGCCGCGGCGCTGCCCGCCGACCGGGCGAGTGTGCTGGTCATCGACGAGGTGCCGTACCTGATGGACGCCGATGGCGGCTTTGAGGGGATGCTGCAGCGGGCCTGGGACCGGGTGCTGGAGACCAAGCCGGTGCTGCTGGTCCTCATCGGCTCCGATCTGTCGATGATGGAGGCTCTGAACGGCTACGGGCGGCCCTTCCATCAGCGCGGCCGGGAGATGGTGCTCGGGCCGCTGAACCCCGCCGAGGTGGGGACAATGCTCGGGTTGGAACCGGCGGAGGCCTTCGACGCCGCGCTGGTCACCGGCGGGCTGCCGCTGATCTGTGCGGAGTGGCCGCGCGGGGAGGGGCTGTGGGACTTCCTCGGCCAGGCGCTGAGTGATCCGGTCTCCGCCCTGCTGGTGTCGGCCGAGCGCTCGCTGGCCGCCGAATTCCCCCCGCAGGCCCAGGCGCGTACGGTGCTGGCGGCCATCGGCAGTGGCGAGCGGACCTTCACCAACATCGCCCGTGCGGCGGGCGGAATCGGGGCCACGCCGTTGCAGCGAGCCCTGGAGCTGCTCACGGACAAGCGGATCGTCGCCGCGGAGCTGCCCGTGTCGCTGCGTCCGTCGAAGGATCGCCGCTACCGGGTGACAGATCCCTACCTGCGGTTTTGGCTGCACCTGCTCGGCCCGTCCATGGAGGAGATCGAGCGAGGGCGGGGCGACCTGACGCTGGCGCGGATCCGGGAGAGCTGGACCAGCTGGCGCGGCCGGGCGATCGAGCCGCTCATCCGCGAGGCGCTCGCCCGGATACTGCCCGACGACCAGCTCCCCGCGGCCCCGGCAGTGGGTGGCTACTGGACCCGCACCAACGACGTCGAGATCGACATCGTCGGGGCGGACCGCGCCCCCATCGCCAAGGAGCTGCTCTTCGTCGGCTCCGTCAAGTGGCTGGAGCAGTCGCCCTTCGACCGGCACGACCTGGCAGCTCTCCATCGGCACAGGGCCGCCCTCACCGACGATCCCGTTCCCGTCGTGGCGGTCTCGCGCAGCGGAGCCGACTGTCCGGGGCTCGATGCCGCCTACGGCCCCGGCGACTTGCTGAACGCCTGGCCCCTGTGAGCGGCGGATTGCAGGCGGGGCACGGGAAGTCGGACGCGGTCGCCCGACCCCGTTGAGGTCCTGAGCGAGGGCCGTTCCCTTCCGTGGCTGTCCCGCCGTTTCAACGAGCCGGCCCGTGCCGCTCGTACACCGTCAGCCGCCGACCCCGGACCTCCTCGTCGGCCACCGGTGTGAAGTACTTCTTCAGCACGGACGTCTTGACCCTGTCCCGCTCGGCCGACACCGGCTTCGCCACCCGGGCCGCATCCGTCACCAGCAGGATCCGTCGCTGGGTCAGCATCGCGGCGCGTATGTGCTCCGGGCTCGCCTCCACGCCCTTCAGCGTCCCCGACTTCTCCGGGCTCTCGATGAGGGCGATGTCCCGCAGACCGGAAAAGGCGCTCGGCGAGACCGACTTGGTGTCCCGGCGCGCGGCGGGGACGAAGAGCACCGCATTGCCCGTCTCCTTCATCCGCCGCACGTCCTTCGCTATCGCCAGGACGTCGTCCACCCGGCTCGCCGGGGACCGCTTGGCCAGGGACTGCGGCAGCAGTGCCACCGTCGCCAGGGCGACCACCACGGGGAGAATCCACCGTGACGCTCTCGGGAGCCGGGGGCCGGCCGCCTGTACGGCCGTGCCGATGGCGGTGCCTATCAGCAGTGCCAGTCCCAGCAGGCTGTAGAGGATGTACCGGTCCAGGAACAGCGGCTGGACCAGGGAGAGGGCGATGAGGCCGATCTGCGGCACCGCCAGCAGCGGCAAGCCGACGGACGCCACGGACAGCCGGCCCGCCCGCGGCCGGTCCAGCAGGGCGCCGAGGCCGCCGATCGCCAGCAGGACCGCGGGACCGATCAGCATGTGCCAGGACAGTGGCGGGATCCATGACACCTGTGCGGACTGGCGGCGGCTGAACAGGATCAGCGGCAGCACACAGGCCGTGGCGGCGGCGGAGACCGCCGCCCAGCACATCCAGATCCCCCGCCCGGCCCGGCTCCAGAGCAGGGTCGCCAGGTGTGCCGCGAGGATCACGAGCGAGAGCCAGTTCAGCAGCCCCATCAGCAGGATGACGCCGCCGTACGCGGTCCAGTGCGACGCCCGGACCCGCCGCTGGAGCGCGGTCACGAGGAGCAGCGTGGCGATCCCGGCCCCGGCTGCGACCAGTGCGTACGGCCGGCCTTCCTGGAGGTAGAACTGCACGGCCGGCAGCAGTCCGAACGCCATCCCCGCCGCCAGGCCCACCCACACGCCGGCCAGCCGATGGCCGATGAGCGCCACGCAGGCGGCTGCCGCCCCCGTGGCCAGCACCGAGGGCAGCCGCAATGTGGTCGTGCAGGGTCCGAAGCATTCGAACAGCAGGTGCATCAGCAGGTAGTAGCAGCCGTGCACGACGTCGACGTTCCCCAGCATGCGCCAGATCTCGGCCGTGGAGCGTTGGGCCACCTGCCAGGTCGCGGCCTCGTCGCGCCACACGCTGTCCTGCCTCGACAGCCCCCACAGGCCGAGGGCGAGAGTCCACAGCATCGGAAGCAGCCAGACCAGAACAGGGCCGCGCCCGGAGCCGGTTGAGGGCGCCACGGACGTGGATCCGACCTCCGGACGGTGCGGCGACGGACGCAGTTTGCGGTCGATCGACATGAACGAGAGCTTCCGGAAAGGCAGTTGAAGAGTGGACGTCACAAGTCACTCACTGGTCACGAGCCGCATGCACCCTAACCTCCCGACGCCGCCGCTCGGCTATCGAGCCGGCCTTACGAGCGTGAAAGTGGCTGGTAGAGGCCTGGAATCGGCGTCCGGTCACTGGTGCCTCGCAGGCCGGAATATGCTGGTCCACTTTTCGGCCGCACGCGGTCGGCCGCCGCTGCCGGGAACCCGGGCCGGACGACCCGGCGATGTGGTGAAAGCCGGGCCGGCATCCACTCGGACCAGGCGGGACAAGGCGTCGTCGACAGGATCGGATCACGCCATCGTCTTGATCTTGACCGTCTCCTTTGCGTCAGCTTTGCCATCGGAGTTGTTGTTTTCGGTCAAGTAACGGCCTCAAACGATCACGCGGTTGCATCGTTGTCGATCTCCACAGCAAAGTCTTGATCCGTTCCGATCAATCTCTATCAAGGTGGTTCACTGATGAACAAGAGAAACATTCTCAAGGCGACTGTCGCGTCCGCTGCGCTCCTCTTCGCCGCGGCCACTCCGGCTCTGGCCACGACCGTCGACGTGGCCGGCGGTAAGTGGAGCTACGACCAGGGCGCCAACACGGCGTGGTCGAACTTCAAGCACCCGGGCAACTACCACGCGTCCTCGGTGAAGATCGGCGGCCAGACGTTCAAGAGCGGCTGCACATCCCCGGGCAAGTGGTCTCTGGCCTCCGGCTCGAAGAACGGCGGCGGCGTCTCCTACTACTACGACCCGAGCTGCTGAGTATCGGCACATGGCTCGGATCGGCTGCGGGGGCGGGTTCTTCATGCCCCCGCAGCCGTTTTTCCGCGGCTCAGCTCTTTCCGAACGTGCTCTCCGAGCGCCCCTACTCTAGGTAACAGATGCTGCATCGAGGCATAAGATTCGTCCACGCCGCCGTCTTGGCCTTCTCCGCAGCGCTGGCCTTCATGTTCCTGTGCGGACTGGACGAGACCGGAGTGCTGGGAAACTCGGCGCTGGTCGATGTCATCGACTCCGACGGTTCGGCGAACGGAGCCCAAGTCGTCGAAGCCGTCGAGTCGTTCTCGGCCGAGCACGGAGTCGGGATCGCTCGTGAGGTTCCCGATCTGAAGAACCCCGACGGGATGCGGCATCTGTACCTGGCCCCGGGTGGAGCCGGTTCCACCACGGCGGCATGGCTGGACGACGGATATCCGGAATTCAGCAGGAACTATCGGACGCGAGTGCATCCCGTCTCCGAGATCCGGCAGCAGGATCCGCGAGGCTCCTACTACGTGTTCGGATCGCCGGCGGACGTCGACGCCCTGGTGGCCAGGTTCCATCAGCTCGGTCTCACCGCGAGCACGACCCATCCCCTGTCGTACGCCGAGCTGACCGACCGGTACTCGGACGACCCCCTGTTCCGCGCGTTCTGCGTGGTCGCCCTCGCGGCGCTGACGATGACCGGCGCGAGCGTGCTGCTCAACGCCAAGGCGTATGGAGTGCTGCGGATGCAGGGCATGTCCTTCGTGGGCATCCTCCTGCGCGATCTGCGGCAGCTGGCGGTCTTCTGGCTCGCGGCGGCAGGCACCGTGGCGGGGGCCACGCTCGTCTTCCTCGGCCTCTACAACGGCTTCGCCTGGCTGGGCCTGTTCGCCGCGGTGGCCGCCGTGGCCGCGGCCCTGCTGGTCGCCCTGGTGCTGTCGGTCCACGCGGCCGTGCTCGCCCTGACCTACAAGGTCGACGTACTGCAGGCCCTCAAGGGCGAACTGCCGTCACGGGCCGCGTCCATCAGCGTCTACCTGGTACGCATCCCCGCACTGCTGCTCGCCCTCAGCATCGCCACGAGCGTCACTCTCGCGGGCCGGGACGTACTGATGCGCACCGAGAACCGGGACGCCTACAACGCCGTGGGCGACGCGGTCTCGATCCGGCTCAGCGGCGCGTTCGCCATGCACACGGACCAGCTGGACAAGCACGTGGGGCCGTGGCTGCGCGAGGCCGACGGGCGCGGCGAGGTCGTCGTCGCCGGGCGCAGGGACCTCCAGGTCTCCGTCCCGGGTGAAGATCTGCCGCCCGGTGAATTCCTCATCGTCAACGACACGTATCTCGAGAAGCAGCGGATTGTCGACCCGGCGGGACGGCGCTTCACCTCCGGAGCCCACAGCGGCAAGGCACGGAACACGCGCCCGGTGCGGGTCATCGTCCCCGAATCCCTCACCTCTCACGCGCCGGCCATCACGAAGGCGGCAGCCGAGATCATCGATCCGCACCGCAGTCGTCACCTCCCGCTCCAGACGCTCAGGAGCAGGACGGGGCAGAGCCTTTTCGGGTACAACACCGGCGCCTACGTCTACAACTCGGCACACGGCCCCGACGAGGACCGGTCCATGGTGCGCGACCCGGTCGTCGTCGCCGTACCCAACGGTTCGCCCGCCCTCACCGATGACGCCTACACCACATTCACCACTCAGGCCGGAGTGGTCTTCCCGGACCCGGACGACGCGTTGAACGGCATCAGGGCGAACAAACTCCAGGACTACATCAGTGGCGTGAGCCCCGTCGGGCAGAAGACCGCCCTGGATCTGAGGAGTGCCGTCAACGAACTACGGCTCCAGATATTCAATCTCGCCGTCGCCGTGATCGTCCTTCTCATCGCCGGTGTGGGAGTCTGCATAATCTACTCCCGCAAGAACGCGCAGAGCATATTCGCGCGACACATCAGCGGCTGGCGATACGTCGCCACACATCGCTTCGTCCTCGCCGTCGAGGCGGCCATCGCGGTCATCTTCGCCACGAGGGTTCCTTTCGAGGCCTGGCAGCAGAACCAGGAACTGAAGAAATACGCCGCCGCCGGTGCGCCGGCCCCCTTCCAGCCCACTCACCTGACCGCCCTGGATCTCGGCGTCATCACCTGCCTCGTCGCTTTCGAGTTCGGGGCCGTACTCCTCGCTCTCGCCTACTTCCATCGCCGGATCGTGAAGGAAGGGGCGACCGCTGCGTGAGCCCCTCGAGCGCCGAAACCCCTTCGTCCAGCCGGAGTATGTTGTGATCGACATCGAGAACCTGTCCAAGACCTTCGGCCAGCGGGTCCTGTGGCACGACGTCAACCTCACCGTCAATCGCGGTGAAATGCTCGCCCTCGTCGGCCCGAGCGGATCGGGCAAGTCGACCCTCCTCAATTGCCTCGGGCTGCTGGACAGGCCGACCGCCGGGACGATCCGATACGAGGGCAAGGACATCACCCGGTTCGGGAAGGGCGAGATCCGTCGGTTCCGCCGCGACACCCTCGGCTACCTGTTCCAGCACTATGCCCTGATCGAGAACGCGACCGTGGACGAGAACCTGGAAGTCGCCGCCAGGCCGCGGCGCTCGGGCAAGGGCGGCACGGCCATGGCCGAGGCCCTCGACCGCGTGGGTCTCGCGGGACGGGGAAAGGAGCGGATCCACCACCTCAGCGGCGGGGAACAGCAGCGCGTGGCCCTGGCCCGCCTCATGGTCCAGCGGCCGGCCCTGGTGCTGGCGGACGAGCCCACCGGCGCCCTCGACGAGGCCAACGCCACCGCCGTCATCGGCATCCTCCGCGAAATGAGCGAGACCGGATGCACCGTGGTCCTTGCCACCCATGACGCCGCCGTACGGGACCGCTGCGACGCCGTCTTCGCCGTTCACGAGTCCTCGTTCGTCCGGGCTGCACAGCGCGAGTCGATCCGTTCCTGACACCCGCCGGACCCGACGGGCCAGGAACCGCGGCGCCCGGCCGCCCCGGAATGGCCACCGGCCCCGCACTGCTCCGCAGGTCCCGCCCCAGGGACGAGGCCCAGGCGATACGGCTGCCGCGGGAGGCCTCAGCGTCGCCCGGACGTACGGGATGGCGGAGCCGGCGGCGCAGTGCGGGACCCCGGGGGGCGGCGCCGGCCGGAGCGGGCGACGGGAACGGTGGCCGTCAGTACATCCGGGTGACCGCCTCCGGCTCCTCCCCGCTCGGCGGAGTCCGGCGCTGCCACTCCTGGGCCAGCTCCGCCGGGAAACGCCGGGCGCTGCGGACCAGGACCACACCCTCGGTCAGTTCCAGCTCGTCCCCGGCGCGCAAGTCCCGGGACGCGTCCTGCGGGAGGTCGTGCCACGGGCCCGGACCGGACTTGCCCGCCGTCGCCCGCCACCGCGTGCCGAAGCTGCTCACGTCCTTGGCGCGTACCGCCCCGCCCGCCACCCGCAGTTCCACGTGGCCACGGCTGACCCGGGCCGCGAGGTCGCCGGGGAGGAGGCCGTGGAGGGCGATGCCTCCGTCACCCGGAGCCCGGCCGATCCGCACCGTCGAGCCGTCCTCCAGGGTGAAGCGGGCCTTGACCCGCCCGTCGACGAGCAGCTTCACCTGGGCCGTGGCGGTCCGCGGGCCGTCGTCGACCAGTTCGAGACCGTGCTGCTCGCAGGTCGGGACGCCACGGTGCATCCGGGGCAGCAGGACGAGCGAGCCCTTCCGGGTGTCGTAGGCGGTGCAGCGGCGGTCGGGGCAGCGCCAGTTGCGGAGGACGACCTCGGAGCGCGGCCTGCGCCGGGGGTCGAGCAGGCCCTGCTTCTTCAGGACGTCCTCCTCCGACTTGCGGGAGATCTGCGCGGGGCTGGCCACCTCCATGTCCAGCGGCACGAGCCGCACCGTGCCGCCCGGACCCGGGACCGGCTCCAGGAAGTCGTCCGTGTTGCCCTGGAGGAAGGGGAAGTCCTCGCGGGCGCCCCGGTACCGGTCGCCGGTGATGACCGGGATGCCGGTCATCTCGCACAGTTCCAGGACCCGTTCGTCGGCGTCGCCCACCTCCTCGACCAGGCCGGTCCGCACCCACTTGGCCAGCAGGCGCACGTCCGCCGGATCGGTGAACTCGTGGCGGCCGCCCAGGCGCAGACTGCGGTCGGCCACCAGATACAGCTTGACGTCGGGATCGCGGGCGAGTGCGACGGCCGCGTCGACGACGAGCGCCAGCCGGCGCAGCGAGCGCAGACCGGGCTCGCCCAGGTCCTGGCGGCGTACCACGTTCGACAGGTCGACGAGGAAGCAGGCTTCCTCGAAGTCGGCCGTCAGATGCTCCTCCACAGGATTCCCCCGCTTCCTCGAAAGTCCCCACGCGCGGACCTGATGTGATGTTAATTACCTTACGGAGAATAGGTCTTGGTGATGGCGAGACTTTGGGGGGCGACGTGTCCGACTGGGGTTCCTTCGTGGACGAGACACCGCCCGAGCGGCCGCACGAGCCCCGGCAGGCCGCGTACCCCTCCGGTTCCGCCACCGGCGCCGACTGGGGTGCCTTCGTCGACGACGTCCATGAACCCCCCGGGCCCCGCACCCCGCAGTCCCCGCCCCCGGCCGCCTCGCCGGCCGGGGCGCCCACACCCGCACCCGAGGTCGTCGCCTCGCTGCTGGAGGCCGGTGAGACCCTGTGGGCACAGGTCGACGGCACCGTCGCGGTGCTCGGCTCCGGCTGTGCCGTCACCGCCGTGTACGACGCCGGGCCCGACGGGTTCAGCGGCTGGCGGCCGGTCACGGTGCTGGACCCGGCCGCGCTCACCGTCCGCCCGGTCCCCCTGTCGCTGGCCGAACCGTCCCCGGGCGCGGCCACCTCCGTCGCCGAGCTCTACTCGGACACCGAGTCGCCGGACGACGCCTGGCCGCGCCGCGCCGCGCCCTTCCCGGTCGGCCAAGGGCCCGATGTGGAGGCCCTGCTGAGCCGGGCCGCGGAGGAGGAGCGGGCGCGGGTGCGGGCCGAGGCGGCCGTGGCCGCGCAGCGCGCCGAAGCCGAACTGGCCGCCGCCAGACGTGAGTCGGCCGAGCGCGCCGAGACGGCCGAACGGCACGCCCGCGCGCGCGAGGAACGGGCCCAGGAGGAGGTGCGTCGGGCCGGGGAGGCGGCCGCCCGGCAGGTCGCCGAGGTCAGGGCCGAGTCCCAGCGGCAGGTCGCCGCCGCCCGCGACGAGGTCGCGCAGGCCGTGCAGCAGTGGCAGTACCGGGCGCAGCAGGCGGAGGGCGAGCGGACCCGTCTGGCCGAGGAACTGAACCGGGCCAACCGCGCGAGCCTCCAGCGGCTCGTTCTGGTCGGCGTACTGGCCGTGATCGCGGTCGTCCTGACCGTCGTACTCAAGGGGTCGTGACCGTCGCCCCCGAAGAAGTCGTGAGCGCAGTGGAGTTCGAGCGTGGATGAGCCCATGGAGTCGGCGGTGGACGGAGTCGAGGACACCGTGCGGGAGCGGGAAGCGGAGGCCGTGGACGAACCGGCCGAGTTCACCGCCGTCGCCGTACCCGAGATCACCGTGCGGTGGAACCAGGAGCTGGCTCCGGTGCTGCGGGAGGCCGTCGTCGAGCACGGCAGTCTCGAGCCCGGCGGACTGCTCGCGGAACTGCCGGCGCTGTGGCGGACCGTGGACGCGGCGCTGGAAAGGGTCGGCCCCGGCTGCCTGGTGACCGAGTCCGTACGGCACGACAGCTACGAGGGATGGCAGGTGGCCGCCCTGCCCCGCTACGACCTGGAGGGCGGCTTCGGACCGCACGGCCGGCGCGATGTCGTACCGCCGCCCCGGGACCGGCGCGCCCTGGTGCAGGCGCTGGTGGACGCGGTGGCCGAGCGGCCCTGTCTGGACCTGCGGGACGCCCTCGGCATGCTGGAGGTGTTCGCGGGCACCTATCCGCCGGGGCTGGACGCGGTCTGCCACCGGCTGCTCGCCCACGACCTGCGGCAGGGCCTCGCCGTGGGCATGGCGCCGCTGCACGAGGCCCTGGAGCGGCGCGCGCCCGGCCGGATCTCGGCCACCTGCTACCAGGAGAGCGCGGTCGGCTCCCGCAAGGCCAAGGGCGATCCCGCCATGGACAACGAGGATTCGGCGGGCGCCCTGCGCGGCGCGTCCGGCACGATGCGCTGTGCCGTCTTCGACGGGGTGACCGGCGCGGGCGACGGCTCGGGTGCCCTCGCGTCCCGCGCTGCCCTGGAACAGTCCGTGCGGCGCTGGCGGATGGACGAGGACCTGCCCCCGCAGCAACTGGTCGACGAGCTGGACGCGGCCATCGGCCGGGCCACCCCGCAGGGCAGCTCGGCGGCCGTGCTGGCGACCGTGCGGCCCGACGGCACCGCCTCCCTGGTGTCGGCCGGCGACACGGAGGCGTGGCTGGTACGCCCCCTGCGTCACCCGGCGTCCTCGCGCGAACTCCCTTACGCGGCGTGGAAGCTCACCCCCGCCCACACCGGCTACGCCGAGCGCCTGCGAATCACGCCGGACGCCGAGGGCGAGGAGTCCGCGCTGGTGAACTACCTGGGCAACGGACCCGGCCGCTGGACGCACACCACCGTCGCGCTCGCCCCCGGTGACCTGCTGCTGCTCGCCTCCGACGGGGCGACGGAGGCGGAACGGGACCGCTGGTTCGGAACGGTCCTGACCGACCTGGCCGCCCAGCTCGACGCGTCGGGGCGCCCGCCGGCCCCCGCCCTCGCCGCGGCCCTGGTGCAGCGGGCCGAGGCACTGGGCGGCTGGGACAACGCCACGGCCCTGGTGTGCGCGATCGGGGAGGCGAAGGACGGATGACCGGCGGCGGGGGCCGACGAGAGCGGGAACGTACGACCGACGGGGAGGCGGAGGACGTATGACCGAGGACATCAGGATCGCGGCCGACCGGCACGAGGCGCATCTCGGCGACGAGTTCGTCGTGTCCATCGCCCCGCGCGTGCTGCGCCGCGCCGACCGGGTGGCCGACGGCGTCGCCTACGTCCTCGCCGTGGACGACAGCTGGTCGATGGGCATCAGAGCCGACTCGACCAGCGACGAGTTCGCCGACCCGGGCAATCCGGACGACGTCAGCCGCAAGGACGTCGCCGAGGCGGGCGTGCGCGAGCTGGCGGGGGGGCGGGGCGCGGGGGCGGGGGGGGGCGCGCGCGGGCGCGCGCCCGCGGGACCGGTGTGACATATTTTGGGGGGTGCGCATTTAATGCGTGTCCCCACACTGCTACCCCCTCGGGGGCCCCCCCCCCACGGCTGTGGGGGCAAAGGGAGTTC
>NZ_JBHYKH010000057.1:21348-27494 GCF_042741275.1 Streptomyces sp. NPDC058964 | reverse complement strand
CGCGGGGGGTCGCGGGCGCGGCAGTGCACGGGCGGGAGTTCGTCGACGCCGCGGTGGTGGGCGCCCGCCACGTACTGTCGGTGGGCTCGCTGGAGGACGGCGGCTTCGTCGTCCCGCACACGATCCCGCCGTCGAAGCGCGAGGTGGAACCGGTCACGTACACCTGGTGCCATGGTCCGGCCGGGACCTCGCACCTGTTCGCGGCGCTGGCCCGCGCCGGCGTGACCGAGGTCGCGGGCCTCGATGTCGGCGAACTGCGGCAGCGCTGCCTCGCCTCGATCCTCGGCTCGGGCGTGCCCCGGCGTCTGCGCCCCGGCTTCTGGGACAACGACGGACGTTGCTGCGGAACCGCGGGGGTGGGCGACGTCCTTCTGGACGCGGCGCAGGACTGCGGGGAGACGGGACGGGCGCAGACACTGGTACAGGCGGCCCGCACCATGGGCGACGCGCTGGTGGAGCGTGCGATCAGGGACGAGGCGGGCGCCCGCTGGCGCTTCCTGGAGCACCGCAGGGATCCACCGCTCCTGCCTCCGGGTACGGCGTGGATGCAGGGCGCGGCGGGCATCGCGGCCTACCTCCTCCGTCTGGGCCGGTTCCTCGAGACCGGCCCCAGTGCCGTCGTGGTCGACCGTCCCGACCAGTGGTGGGCGGTACCGGCGCGGCTGCGCAGTACGGGCCGGTGAGATGGTGGCGGATCCGGCGGGCCGCCCGTTGCCTCGGCGCTCCTGCGCGGGAAGACCGGACAGGCCGGTGTCGAACTTGATGCGGTCGACGGTCCCCTCCACGCCCCTGTCCGCGCCGATGTCGGTCTCCGTCCCCGCCGGCCGCAGGTCGAGCGGCCGGGACCGGTCCCGCAGCTGAGCCTCGCCGACGTCGTCGGTGATCGGTCTGGCGGCGTGCCGCGGGAGCGTCTCGTCGAAGGGCACGTCCAGGTAGTAGCCGTGGGTGGGGCCCCTGTGGCCGGCACACAGGCGGGCGAGCATGTCTGCGTAGATCGAGCATGTCGGCGTAGATGATGCCCTCCACCACGACGTGGTAGCCGGCGTCCAGGGCGTAGCAGGCCGTCAGGTCGATCAGGCCGATGTTCGCCGCGCCGGGCCGGTCACCCTCGCGCAGCACGACGCGCCGCAGGTTGTCCTGCCCGACCAGGGCCAGGCCGCGGCCGAACCTCTGCCGGATGCCCGCTGCGACGGACGACTTGCCCGAAGGGCTGTTGCCACGCAGGAGGTCCTGCCGGGTTGCCTCCGTGCCCACCATCGTTCGCGGCACACTACCGGCCGCGTCGGGCATCGGAGTCGTGGGGAGCGCGGCCAGCGCCTCAGCCGTTCTTGCGGGCCACTCCCCCGTAGATCCCGATCGGCGGGGCCTCGTGCTCCAAAGGCTCTTCCGGCCGCCAGTCGGTGACCCTGACCAGGCCCGGTTCGACCGGGGTGAAGTCGCCGAAGAGGTCCAGGACCCGGGCGTGGGGGCGGAGGTTCAAGGTGGCGGTGGCGCCGTTGTAGACGGCCGCCGCGTCCTCACGGCGGTCGTCGTGGACGTCGCCGGTGGCGTGCGAGAGGATGAGCCAGGAGCCGTTGGGCAGCGCGTCACGCAGGGTGGCGACGATGCCTTCCGGGTCCTCGGCGTCGGAGATGAAGTGCACGACCGCCACCAGCAGCAGCGCGACCGGCTGGTCGAAGTCGATGACCTTGCGCACGCCGGGGTGGTCGAGGAGGGCCCGGGGGTCGCGCAGGTCGGCCAGGACGACGGACGTGTCGTTGCCGGCGGTCAGGGCGGCGGAGCGGGCGCTGACGATCGGATCGTTGTCGACGTAGGCGACGCGGGTCCCGGGAGCGATGGCGCGTGCGATCTGGTGCACGTTGGGCTCGGTGGGCAGGCCCGTGCCCACGTCCAGGATCTGCCGGATGCCGCCCTCCGCGACGACGTGCCGCACGGCGCGGTGCATGAAGCGCCGGTTGGCACGGACGCCCGCCCGCACCTCCGGGGCCGCCACGATCATCCGCTCGGCGGCCTCCCGGTCGACCTCGTAGTTGTCCTTCCCTCCGAGGAAGTAGTCGTACATCCGGGCCGGATGGGGCTTGCTGGCGTCCGTCTCGAGGGGTTGGGCACCGCCGGCGTCGCCGCGGGGTGAGGTCATGACGCCCGACTCCGTCCTGAACCGGTAACTCGCCACCAGGGTGACGCGGGTGATTGTGTGTCGGAACACTATCGCGCATGCCCTGCGGCGGGCCGGCACCGTCCGCTCAGGCCGGGCAGGCGATCGAGTTCCCTGCCGATCGCCTCGCGCAGCTCATCGTGGTGCGGGCCGAGCGCGTAGCGGCCGTCGGTCCAGTGCGCGGCGGGACGGAGCCATACCGGCTTGCCCACGAGACCGGCCGGCTCCCACTCGTAGCGCGGCCACACGTGGGCATGCAGAAAGCCGTCGGTGTTGCCCAGGATCTCCAGGTTGACCCGCCGGAAGGCCGGATCCAGACGGCGGCAGACCTGCTCGACCGCCTCGCCGAGCCGATCCATGTCGGACAGGAAGGACAGCCGCCTGTCTATCGGCAGGTCCGACAGTCGCCGCGCATCGGGGTCGTCCGCCAGGAGCACCGTGTACCCCGGCAGGAACTGTACGTCCCCGATCACGGCGAACCCCGCCTCCAACCGCCGCAGCACGGCGGGATTCTCGCCGCGCAGTGCAGAGCCGATCCGGTCCGTTCGCCAGTCTTCAGCCACGGCCGGGAACCTACACGGTCAAGGTCGACGCGGCTTCACCGGTGCTCCCTGCGCTCGGCCCCCGGGCGGGCGTAGCAGGCGTAGTAGGCGAGGAGGTCCGGGACGTCGACGGCGAAGGGGTCGACCTCCCGGCTCGACCGGTGCTCCCCGGAGCAGCCGTTCGACCGGGACCTCCGGTTTCTACGAGTCCCTCACGCACGGCGTGGCCCGCGCCAGCCGCGCCGGCGGCATCGCCGTGGCGGAGCGGTCCGCGAGGGCCGTTCGAAGCATCTGATCGCCTGCGGGACCACCACGCGGACGAGATCGACCGGCATCTGCCGGACTTCACGGATTCGGCCCCCGGAGGGTCAGGCTCCCTCCGCTCCCCGGTGGCAGATGATGAAGCGGGGGAAGACGTGCCGACCCGGGCTGTCGCCGATGTCGTGGACCGCCTCTGCCAGCTCCTTCAGCTGGCCCACCGTCATCTCCAGTGGCGGCTCGTCGGGTTGGTAGGTGGTGCGGACCGGATAGTCCACCGCCGGCTCACGCGTCATCTCGACATGACAGCCGACCACATGGGTCACCGGCTTCGATGCCGCGAACCCGACGAGCCGGTCGACCGTCGTGACGAACGCGGACCAGTCCTGGACGTAGAGCCTGCCCGGGTACACGGTGTCCCCGGTGAGCAGCCAGCCGGTGCGGGGGTCGTAGTACGTGACGGCCGATTCGTGGTGGCCGGGCGTCGCCAGGCACTCCAGTACCCGTCCCCCGAGGTCGACGCGGGCGACCGCGGCGGGATCCCGGTCGAAACCGAACCAGCTCCAGGCGGTTTCCCGGTCCCCGCCCACCAGCACCGTCGCGGGGCGGTCGGCGAACTGCCCGTCGCCCGCGACATGGTCGCCGTGCGCGTGGGTGTGCAGTACCAGCAGGGAGTAGTCGGATCGCGGATGCTCCCGGAGCCACCGCTCGACGATCTCGTCGACGGTCCGGCGCAGCGGGAACCACTCGGGGGACTCCGTGGCGCCGGTGTCGATCAGCACGGCCCGCTCCTCGCCGAACAGCAGGAACATGAACGGCGCTTCGTAGTGGACGGCCTTGTTCTGGCGCAGGACGTAGGTGTGCTCGTCATGGGCGTACGTCTGGATCTCGGGTTCCGTGTTGTGCATCGCCGAGGGCGACCCGTGGATCCAGCGGACGTCGAGCGCACGCGGTACCGGTTTCCGGGGCGTGAAGTCTGTCAAGCCTGCGCCTTTCTCTCGCGGATCGCCACCGACCGGCATGCGGACCGGATGGGCGGACCCTAGGCTGGTGTATCGCCACCGCAATCGCCCGGCTCAGCCGCAGGCGATCAAGGAGGATCCTATGACCGCAACGGTGGACCCGGACCGCTCGGAATGGGACGTGATCGTCCTCGGCGGCGCCGCGGCGGGTGAGAACGCCGCTCAGTACGCGAGCCAGTTCTCCGGTCTGTCCTCGGTGCTCGTGGAGAACGACCTGGTGGGTGGCGAGTGCTCCTACTGGGCGTGCATGCCCAGCAAGGCACTGCTCCGGCCCGTCGAAGTGGTCTCCGCGGCGGCCCATCTGCCCGGGGTGTCGGCGGGCCTGGACCCGGCCGGCGCGCTCGCCCGGCGCGACGAGGTGGTCAACGGGTTCGACGACACCTCCCAGGTGCGGTGGGCGCTGGACACCGGCATCGACGTGGTACGCGGTTATGGACGGCTGGTCGGCGAACGCACACTCTCGGTGAGCGGGCCCGACGGCTCGGCGAGGACGCTCTCGGCCCGGCACGCCGTCGTCATCGACACCGGCTCCTGCCCGGCCGTACCGGACGTGCCGGGACTGCGCGACGCTCTGCCGTGGACCTCCCGCGATGTGACCTCGATGCACGAGGTGCCGGCTCGCGTGGTCGTGCTCGGCGGCGGCGTGGTCGCCTGCGAGGCCGCCACCTGGCTGCGGGGGCTGGGAGCCCCCGAGGTGACGGTCGTCGAGCGCGGAACGCGCCTGCTCGCACGGAACGAACCGTTCGCGGGAGCACTCGTCGCCGAGGAACTGCAAGCCGGTGGCGTGCGGCTGTACTTGGAGCGCAGCATCTCCGAGGTGCGGCGGCCCGACGCCCGCGACACGGGGCGCGGCCACGTCCACGGCGGCGAGGTGAGCGTGACTCTCGACGACGGCACGGTTCTGACCGCGGACGAGATCGTCGTGGCCGCCGGGCGGACGCCGAACACGGACGACATCGGTCTGGAGACAGTGGGACTGTCCCCCGGTGGCTACATCGACGTCGACGACCACCAGTGCGTACGCGGAGTCGACGGCACCTGGCTCTACGCCATCGGCGACGCGTGCGGCCGTGCGCTCCTGACGCACATGGGCAAGTACCAGGCGCGCATCGTCGGAGACGTCATCACCGCACGGGCCGCCGGCCGCACCGATCTTCCCTCCGGCGCGGCCGGACACGTCGGGCTCCCCCAGGTCGTCTTCACCGACCCGGAGGTCGGCAGCGCCGGCATGACGGAACAACAGGCCCGGGACGCCGGAATCGACGTCGAGGTGGTCGAGTACGACCTCGCCGCCCTCGCCGGGACCTGGGTCATGCGCCCGGACTACCGCGGCCGGGCCAAACTCGTCGTCGACCGTGCCGAGGACGTGGTCGTCGGGGCCACCTTCGTCGGCGCGGGCATCGCCGAGCTCGTGCACTCGGCGACCACGGCCGTCGTCGGGCGGATCCCCGTCTCCACCCTGTGGCACGTCGTCCCCAGCTACCCCACGGCAAGCGAGATCTGGCTCCGGCTGCTGGAGGCACTGCGCACGCAGCGCCACGCGCCGCTCTCCGGATGAGCGAGCCTCCCCTTGAAAGGGCGACATTCCCATGGATCTCAAACTCGAGGTGATCGTGCTGCCGGTCTCCGACGTCGATCGGGCCAAGGACTTCTACGAGAAGGCGGGGTTCCGGCAGGACGCCGACGCCGTCGTCGGTGACGGCTACCGGGTCGTGCAGTACACGCCACCCGGCTCCGAGTGCGCGATCATCTTCGGCAAGGGCATCACCTCCGCGACCCCCGGCTCGGCCCAGGGCCTCTACCTCATCGTCCAGGACGTCGAGGAGGCCCGCGCGGAACTGGTGGGCCGTGGCGTCGAGGTGGGCGAGGTCTTCCACGACGGGGGAGGGGTCTTCGTGCACGGCCACGGCCCCGGAGGCGCCGTCGGATACCCCGAGGGCTCACGACAGGTGTCCGGCCCGCACCCCGAGCGTGCCGACTACGGGTCCTACGCCGCCTTCAGCGACCCGGACGGCAACGGCTGGATGCTGCAGGAAGTGAAGAAGCGGGCACCTGGCCGGTGACCCGCCCTGCCGGCACACACGAACGGACGGAGGCGACCGGCCATGACCGCCGGACCCGCCGCGCCCGGCGCCCGTGTCCCGCCCGGCCAGATCGTCCCGACCCACG
>NZ_JBHYKH010000057.1:14332-21338 GCF_042741275.1 Streptomyces sp. NPDC058964 | reverse complement strand
GGCTCTCCCGGCTGGAGTCCCAGCCGCCCACCGTGCCCGTCCTCGACCTCCAGGAGTACGCGGTGGGCACGGTCTGCGCGGCCGTACCGATCACGGCCGGGTCCGCCGTGGGCTGTCTCGCGCTGTCCCTGCCGGTCGAGCACGCCCACCGGCTGCGGCGGGCCGCGGACGAACTCGACCCGATCGGCACTGCGGCGTTCGACGCCACCGACACCGACCGGCTCGGGCAGTTCTTCGCGGACCTGCCGGATCCCGTCGACCATGTGATGGTCACCGCCGGCAGCCCCCTGTACATGCCCCTGGCCGACATGGACCTGGCCACGGCCCGCCGGTCCTTCGACGAGCGCATCGCCATGACACTGGGAACGGCCCTCTACAGCCGGGACAGGGTCCGGGCCGGAGGCACACTGCTGTTCGTGGGCGGTACCGGCGGCCGACGCCCCGGTGTCGGCATGGCCGTCGCGTCCGCGGGCACCGCGGCGCTGCCCGCCCTCATCGCCAACCTGGCCCTCGAGATGGCGCCGATCCGGGTCAACCTCATCGCCGCCGGCTTCGTCGACACACCCTTGTCGGCCTCACTCCTGGGGGACCGACTGGAGTCCCGGCGCGCGGAGTTGCGGGCCAGGCTGCCCATCGGGCGCGTCGTCGTCCCCGCGGACGTCGCCGCTCTGGCCGTACACATCATGTGCAACGGCGCGCTCACCGGCGCGACCTACGACATCGACGGCGGACAGCAGCTCCTCCCCCACTGACGAACGGGCCCGGACCGGCCCTGTTCGCTCACGCCGGTGTGTGCTTCGGAGGTACGCAGAACCACGCCAGGACGGCGGCGGTCAGGTAGGCGAGCGCCCCGACGGCCATGCTGGTGCGCGTCCCCGCGTCGTAGTCCACGGCCGTGGCGAGCAGGGTGCCGCCGAGCGCGACGCCGGTGGCGCTGCCGATCTGGCGGGTGGTGTTGAACAGGGCGGAGGCGGTGCCCGCGTACCCGGCGGGCGCGGCCCCCATCACGGTACTGGTCGCGCCCGTGAGGGCGAAGGACGTACCGAACCCGGCGGCCATCATCGGGGCGATGAGCAGCGGGTAGGCCGGCTCGGGACCCGCCGCGCCCCAGCCTGCCAGTCCCAGGGCGGCCAGCAGCATGCCGGTGACCACCAGGGGGCGGTCGCCCGTCCTGCGGGTCAGGCGCCCGGACAGGACCGAGGCGAACATCGTCATCGCCACGGCGGGGAGCAGCGCCACCCCGGTACCGAGGGCGCTGAACCCCCGCTGGTGCTGGAAGTCGAGACTGGCGGTGAAGACCATCCCGTAGAAGCCGAAGTTGAACAGCATGCCGATCACGGCTCCGCCGCTCAGGGAACGGGAGCGCAGCAGGCTCGGCGGAAGGGCGGGAGACCGGGCCAGCCGCTCGCGCACCGCGAACGCCACGACGGCCGGCACCGTCAGGCCCGCCGCCGCGAGGACCGCCGGATCGGACCAGCCGCGCCGGCCCGCCTCGTTGAGCGCGGCGGTCAGCAGGGCCACGGCGGCCACGACCGCGCACTGCGCCGGCCAGTCCATGGCCCGGTCCCGCTGTCGCGGCGACGCAGCCACATGACGCAGCGTCAGCATGAGGCAGACGATGCCCACCGGCACGTTGATGAGGAACACCCAGCGCCAGCCCACGGTGGAGACCAGCAGCCCGCCGAGCAGCGGGCCGGCGGAGGCGGCGATGCCCGCCATCGCACCCCACAGTCCGAAGGCCCGCGAACGCTCGGCCGGCGCCGGGTAGGCCTGCTGCAGCAGAGCCAGGGAACCCGGCACGATCAGTGCCGCGCCCGCCCCTTCCACCAGCCGGGCGACCACCAGGAACGGGGCGTTCTGCGCGAGCGCACACGCGATGGAGGACACCGTGAACACGGTCACGCCGGTGCAGAAGATCCGGCGGTTTCCCAGGCGGTCGCCCAGTGCGCCGCCCGTCAGCAGCAGTCCCGCGAAGACCAGGGTGTAGCCGTCGGTGATCCACTGGATTCCGGTGAGCGAGGCCGGCAGTTCCCGGCCCACGACCGGAACGGCGACGTTGATGACGGTGACGTCCAGAATCACCATGAAATACCCGGCGCACACCGCCAGCAGCGGCGCCCCCGACCACCGTCCGGGCCCCGCCTCCGGCTCATCACCACCGAGGGCCTCCGCTGGCGGCACCTTCCCACCCCGTCACCTGTCGCTGATCAAGACCGGAAGATTACGATAAGGGAGATTCAGCCCATATCGAGAGGTTTGATCCGTGGCCCAGGGCAGGCGAGGAGAGTCATGCCGACGCTGGCATCGGTGAACGTCGGACTGCCGAAGGATGTGCGGTGGCACGGCCGCACGGTCCGCACCGGCGCGTGGAAGCAGCCCGTCACCGGGGCGCGGACGGTGCGGCGGCTGAACATCGAGGGCGACGGGCAGGGCGACCTGGCCGGCCACGGCGGGGAGATGCGCGCGGTGCTCGTGTACCAGCTCGACTCCTACCGCCACTGGGCGCGGGAGCTGGATCGCGACGACCTGAGACCCGGCCACTTCGGCGAGAACCTCACCGTGGACGGTCTGCCCGACAACGAGGTGTGCATCGGCGACCGCTATCGGATCGGCGGTGCCGTGTTCGAGGTGACCCAGCCACGGGTGACCTGCTACCGGGTCGGCCTCCGCCTCGGGGAGCCCAGGATGGCGGCGCTCCTCGTGGCCCATCGGCGCCCCGGATTCTACTGCCGGGTGATCGAGGAGGGCGAGGTGGAGGCCGGACAGGAGATCGCCAAGATCGCCTCCGGCCCCGGGGGAATGACCGTCGAGGAGATCGACGGACTGCTCTACCTGCCCGGGCACAGCCAGGAGCAGGTGGAGCGGGCGCTGCGGATCCCGGCCCTCAGTCCGGGCTGGCGGGCATCCATGCTCGCGCTCCTCGAGCAGGCCGGCCCCGGTGGCACCGGGGCGGGCGGGAACGCGGGTCTGACGGGCGCGGCCGCCGTGCCGCCCGCCTGGCCGGGCTTCCGGCGGCTGAGGGTGGCAGGTGTCCACGAGGAGAGCCGCAGTGTGCTGTCCCTGACGCTGGCCGCTGCGGACGGGGGGCCGCTGCCCGCCGCGCTCCCCGGGCAGTTCCTCACGGTGAAGGTCCGCCCCGGCGCCCACGAGGCGCCGCTGCTGCGCGGCTACTCCCTCTCCGGCCCCCCCGGTGCCGGCAGCTACCGGATCAGCGTCAAGCGCGAACCCCGCGGTGTGGTGAGCGCGTATCTCCACACGCACACCTCCGTCGGTGACGAGCTGGAGGTGGCCGCGCCGCGCGGTGTCTTCCGCTTGACGCAAGGAACGAGCCCGGTGGTGCTGGTGTCGGTGGGGGTCGGGGCCACCCCGGTGCTCTCCATGCTGCACGCCCTGGCCCAGTCGGCCGCCGAGCGGGAGGTCTGGTGGCTGCACGGCGCCCGCTGCCGCGCCGAGCACGCCTTCGCCCGGGAGACACGCGAGCTGCTGGCCGCGCTGCCGCACACCCGGTGCCGGATCTTCTACAGCCGGCCCGGCCCGGACGACCGCCGGGGGGTGGACTACACGGACGAGGGCCGGCTCACGCCCGAACGCGTCGCCGCCCTCGGACTGCCCGGCGACGCAGACGCCTACCTGTGCGGACCGCGGTCCTTCATGGAGGCCACGACCGCCGCCCTCGTCGAGGCGGGTCTGGAGCCCGCACGGGTGCGGACCGAGTTGTTCGGAGCGAAGGCCGCCATCACTCCCGGCATCAGCGCGCCGGTGGCACCCACGGCCCCGCACCAGCCGCCCGGACGGCCCGGCACCGGCCCCGACGTGACCTTCGCGCGCAGCGGGCTGACCGCCCGCTGGCAGCCGGACCGGATCAGCCTCCTCGAACTGGCGGAGGCCTGCGACGTACCGGTCCAGTGGTCCTGCCGTACCGGTGTCTGTCACACCTGCGAGCTGCCCCTGCTGGCCGGCGCGGTCGACTACTCACCGGACCCGGTGGACCCGCCGGCCGAGGGCAACGTCCTGATCTGCTGTTCCACCCCGGCGAGGGACACCGACGCCGTCGTCCTGGACCTGTGAGCACCGGGCCGACGCGGTTCGCCGGTCCGGGCGCTCTGCTAAGCGTCGGGGAGTCGCACAATGCTGCCCTGCTCGTCGAGCGTGTGCGTGCTCCAGTACGCGTCCCACTCGTCACCGGCGTACTCGGGGACCTTGCCCTCCGGGCAACGGGCCCGTCCCGTCCCCTGGCCCGCCCCTCGCCGCCGGGGACACGGTCCCCGGTTCGGGAGCGCTAGGGGACCCCGACTTCGAAGAGCACGTATCCCGCGTACGAGCCGGAGGCCACCGCGGTGATGCCGAGCAGGGTGCACAGCAAGGGCAGGCGCAGTGCGCGCAGTTGGACCGCCGGCGGGATGAAGAGGGGGAAGGCCGGGAGCAGATAGCGCGAGACGTTGCCGAATATCTGCTGGCTGCCCAGGACCAGGGCGAAGGTGAACAGTGTGTAGACGGTCAGGACGGCCGGGGCCCGCAGGCGGATCAGGAGGGGGAAGAGCAGCAGACCCAGGAGGACGACCGCCACGCCGATGATGTCCTCCAGGGGGCACGCGAAGAGGTAGTCGAAGCGGCCTACCGCGATGGAGGTGAAGACGTCGAACGTCTGCTTTCCGTAGTCGAAGGTGTGGGCCCAGGCGCCTTTCTGGAGGGTGAAGTAGCCGCCGAGGCCGCCCATCCGGTCGCCGACCCACAGCAGATAACCGGCCAGCCCCAGCGGGGATATCAGCATCGCGGTCAGCGGACGTGCGACGCCGTCCTGGCGACGGCGGAGCGCGAGGAGCGCGGCGACGGAGAGTGCGACGACGAGTGCCGCGGCCGTGGGGCGGTTGAGGCCGGCGGTGAAGGTGAGGACCCCCGCGGTCAGCCAGCGGCGGCTCATGACGGCGTGACAGGCCCAGACGGTGAGCGCGACGTAGAGGGACTCCGAGTAGCCCGACCATTCCGTGCCGGAGCCGGGCCAGACGGCCCACAGGCCGGCCGCGGCCAGTCCGGCCCGATGGCCGCCGAACCGGGCGGCGACGGCATGGATGCCGAGTGCGGCGACGAACGAGGCCACGACCGAGACCAGCATGCCCGCCCCGTACAGGCCGAGACCCGTGCACACGGAGACCAGCCGCATCGTCGCGGGGTAGAGCGGGAAGAACGCGGCCGAGTTGCCCTCCAGGGTGATCAGCCCGGTGGCCCCGGGCACCGGGACGAGCGCGGGGTGGTATCCGTGTGCGGCGATCTGCTGGTACCACCAGCCGTCCCAGCTGGCCAGTACGTCCCAGGCGTGGGCGCCGCCGCCGAAGCGCGGGTGCTTCTTCCTGAACTCCCCGGACGAGGCCAGCAGGTACATGAAGACGGCGAAGCCGATGAGCTTCAGTACGCCGTACATCGCGAGCACGGGCAGGCACTGACGGGCCGTCCCGCGCAGGCGCAGGCGCAGGTCCCGGCCAGGGGCGGGGGCGTCCGAGGGGCTGGTGCCCGGACGGGGCCCCGGTGTCGTCGTGTGGTTCATGTGCTCGTGGATCCCGTCCGGCGTCGGTTCGCGGGGAACACCCAGATCCGGAAGAGGAGGAAGCGCAGGACAGTCGCCGCGAGGTTGGCGGCCACCAGCGCGCCGACCTCGGTGCGGCGCGCCGCTGCGGGTGCCAGGTGGTGCAGTACGGCGAGTGACCCGCTGGTGAGGGCCAGGCCGATGACGAGGACGAACACTCCCTTGGCCTGGTGGCGCAGCGCACCGCCGCGGCCACGCAGGCCGAAGGTGAGTCGCCGGTTCGCGGCCGTGTTGACGACCGCGCAGGCCAACAGCGCCAGCGCGTTGGCGGCCTGTGGCCCCACCGCCGGACGCAACCGCGCGTACAGGAGCACGTATCCGACGGTGCTCACCGCTCCCACGGCGGCGAAGCGCAGAAGCCGGCCGGCCGCACCGCCCGGCGGGCCGCCGTCGGCGGTCCGGCGCAGGCCGCCCATGGGGAGCGAGCCGCGGGCCAGGGCCCGGCCGATCCTGGCGATGCCCCGCAGGTCGCCGAGCGCGGTGGCCAGGATGTCGACCCGGCTGTCGGGATCGTCCACCCAGTCGACCGGCACCTCGTGGATGCGCAGTCCGGCCCGTTCGGCGATCACCAGCAGTTCGGTGTCGAAGAACCACCCCACGTCCTCCACCAGGGGCAGCAGCCGCTCGGCGACATCGCGCCGCACGGCCTTGAACCCGCACTGCGCGTCGGAGAATCCGACCGCCAGCGTGGAGCGCAACAGGGCGTTGTAGCAGCGGGAGATGACCTCACGCTTGGGGCCGCGCACCACCCGCGAACCGCGCGCAAGGCGCGTGCCGATGGCGATGTCGGAGTGCCCGGATATGAGAGGTGCGACCAGCGGGAGAAGTGCCGTCAGGTCGGTCGACAGGTCGACGTCCAGGTACGCGAGCACCGGCGCCCGGGAACCCGACCACGCGGCGTGCAGCGCCCGTCCCCGCCCCTTCTCGGCGAGCCGCAGCCACTCCGTCTCGGGGAGCTCGGCGGCCAGCCGGGCCGCGATCCGCGGGGTCGCGTCGGTGCTGGCGTTGTCCGCGACGGTGATCCGGAACGGGTACGGGAAGGTCGCGCGCAGGTGGGCGTGGAGTCGCCGCACGCTCGGCTCCAGGTCTCTCGCCTCGTTGTACACCGGGACGACCACGTCGAGGACCGGCTGCCGCTGGTGCGCCGGCACCGGTGTACGGAGCGGCAGTCCGTCCGTCCCGTCGTCCGGCGTGCCGTCGGTCGGGTCCTGCATGGAGTGCGAGGAGGCCATCACGGCTGTCGAGCCTGTTTCTGTCATGGTTCATCCCGGTTTGTGTGCTGTCACGGGGCATGCCGAAGTGATGCGTGGCAGTACCGCGTTGAGGAGGGGTTACGGACGTGCGGCCCGAGCGGGGGCGCTCTTCCGGCTCCCCGGGGGAGCGCGCGCGCGGGCGCGCCCGCGCGGGGGGGGGGGGGGCCCCCCC
>NZ_JBHYKH010000057.1:8388-14322 GCF_042741275.1 Streptomyces sp. NPDC058964 | reverse complement strand
ACCGGGGGCCCGCGGCGCGGCCCGCATACGACGACTCCGCCGTGGAAGGCGGGTAGGTCGGCGGCGGCGCGTCCGGCGTTTCCGTACGGGAGGGCGGGGGCGAGCCGGTCGAGGCCGGAAACGAGCCCGTGGCCGTACCCGTCGGTGTGGTCGGCGGCGCGGGCGCGGTGGTCGTCTCGTCGGTGGTGCCGTTCGTGGGCTCGACGGTGGTGGTCTCGCTCGGGGACGCCCCGGAGGTCGGCGAAGGTGTCGTGGTCGGGGTGGCGGGGCTGATCGCGGGCCGGGGCACCGGGGCCTGGGGCCGGTCGTCGGCCCGGTCCTGGGGCAGCAGGAAGAAGCCCAGGCCCAGACCGGCCACGGCCAGGACGGAGCCGACGGCCTTCTGCACCGCGCGCGCACGGCGGCGGGCCCGGACCCCGGAGCGAAGACGAACCCGCTGCTCGGACTCGAAGGGGGTGTACTCCTGGGAGTCACGCATCATGCGCGCGAGTTCCCTCTCGAAGTGATCCATCGGCTCCCCTTCACCCCACCGGCTCGATGACATCGGCCAGAAGCCGGCGCAGCCGTGCCACGCCGCGCGACGCATGGGACCGAGCGGTGCCCACCGGGCACCCCAGCATCTCCGCGACCTGTTTCTCGGGCAGGTCCTGGTAGTAGCGCAGCACCACCGCGGCCCGGTGTTTCGGCGGCAACTGGGCGAGCGCGGCCTCCAGTCGCGAGCGCTCCGCCACGGACGCGGACACATCACCCTCCTCGGCCCGGTCCGGCAACTGCTCGACCGGACGCTCGCCCCACCAGCGCCGCCGCGCCGAGCGGGCCGCCGCTCGGGCCAGAACCTTTCGTACATATGCCTCTGGTGCCTCGTCCGCGATCCTGGACCAGACGAACCAGAGCTTGACCAGTGCCTCCTGGAGCAGATCCTCGGCGCGGTGCCGGTCTCCGCCCACGAGCAGCCGGGCGAGGTGGAACAACGCCGACCAACGGGCCGCCACGAACCCGTCGAACCCATCGGCTCGCCCCTGCTCCATCCGCACCTTCCCCGCTGTCGGCCGGCCCCCTACACCCGGAGAAAGACGTCGGACCGCCCTCCGCAATGCACTTCGACCCTGTGATCCGGGTCACGGGCGTGAAGGAGTCAGTGGCGCGGGTGAGGATGTGGCCGCAGTCGGGGCGCGCAGGCGTACACGGCGACCACACATCCCTCGAACGCCGTCACGACGAGGATGGCGGGCCCCAGCCCGAGTCTCAGCAGCAGGGCCCCGACGACTCCGCCGACGAAGATGCCCAGGACGGTCGCGACACGACGAGCCCGCGACAGCGCGGACACCCGCGAGGCGTGCGAACCGATGGACAGGACATCCGTCAGCGCCTTGACCAGCGGGATCTGCACCACCGTGGTGGGCATCTCCGCGACCCTCGACTCGATCATCACTCGGGTGCGCCACCCCATCGCGCAGGCGAGCAACGCGACCTCGATGGCGACGACCTGAACGGAGTGCCGCCCCGTCCCGCCGGCCGCGACGGCGTACAGGCCCGCCGCACCGAGCAGCGCGGTCTCTGCCGCGAGCGTGATCACGAACCAGCGGCGTCCACGGCAGAGCAGCCGTGCGATGACGGCATGGCAGACGGCGGCCCCCACGACGAAGGCGCCCAGCGCCACTGCCGGGCGACCGACGAGGATTCCGGGCGCTCTCGCGACCCCGAAGCCGAGCAGCAGCAGGTTCCCGGTGGCCAGGGCGGCGAAGGCGTGGCCCAGACCGAGAAATGTGATCGCGTCGACCGCTCCGGCGGTCATGGTCAATGCGAAGAGCGCGACGCTCAGGCGCTTCTCGTCTCGCATCGAATCGGCGATCACCACCCCAGCCTGCCGCAGTGCCGGAAGCCGACGGACGTGTGACACGCGTTCCGCACTCTGGCGGCCACCTCGTGCCGGCTCGCGAAGGCCCGTCGCCGGGCACGGGCGGCGGACAGCTCCGCCGCGGGCGTGCGTTCGCGCTGAGATGCGGTGAGCTCCAGGCGCGGGCCGTGCGTTCGGCCAGTGCGTAGTTCTCGGCCGCGGCCCCCTCCTCGCCGACGAGCCGGCACAGGTCCGCGAGGGCGTGGGCGAGCGGACGAGCGGCGCAGGCCCCACCGGCGGCGACCGCCGGCCCTTGGACTCCGGCCGGCAGGAGGACAGCTGACGGCCTGAAGGACGCTCTTCTCCGCAGTCCGGCCATTCACCCATACGTGCGCGAATACTGCCATGTCGCCCTGTCCTGACTACGATCAGTGGCATGCCGCAGGTATCCGTCGGTCACACGCGTCCGCGCAGACCGGCTCTCGCGCTCCTCCTGGGTGTGGCCCTGATCCTCCTGGCCCACCTGGTGGCGTGTGCCGCGCACGCCGCCGAGGAGCGAGGTGCCGCGGCGGGTCGGGGCCAGGGGCAGTACGGCTCGGCGGCTCTCCCCCTCCGCCCTGCCGAACCGGCGTCCTTTCGTGTCACCGGCACGACCGACGAGCAGCCGGACCACGACATGCTGTGCTGTGACCCCGCGCACGCCCTCGCCTGTCTGCGCGCGCCGGTCGGGACGCTGCTCCTGGCACTGCTGCCTGTAGTGCTCCTGTCGCTGCGTCACCGTTCGGAGGACGCGGCGTCCCCCGGCGCACCGCCAGGGCGCGCGGGGGCACCGGACACCCGGGCCCGCAGCGGGCCCGCACTGCTGCGCATCGTCTGCGTCAGCCGTACCTGACCGTGCCGGCCCGGCGGTTCACACCGTGACGCCGGGCCTTCGGCATCCCCCACGTACGGCACCGACGCGCGACCCGGCATCGCCCGGGCCACAGAAGGACGCTTCATGACCACGGCTCTGCGCAGCATCTCCTCCCGCGAGGTCGCTTCCTTCCTCGCGGCACACGAACTCCCCGAACCGGTGGGAGCCGCGCACCGCTCACCGGCCGGCATGGTCGGCAACACCCCCGTTCTCTGGATCGGCGAGCCCCTCAACCCGACGGGGCGTGGCTTCTGGGCGAAGCTGGAGGGCTTCAATCCCGGGGGCATCAAGGACCGCGCGGGTCTGCACATGGTCGCCGCCGCTCGCCGGCGCGGCGACCTGCGGCCCGGCGCGCCCGTCATCGAGTCCACCAGCGGCACCCTCGGCCTGGGCCTCGCCCTGGCCGGAATCACCTACGGCCACCCGGTCACCCTGGTGACGGACCCGGGGATGGAGCCCCTCATGGTGCACCACCTACGGGCCTTGGGCGCTCATGTGGAGGTGGTCACGGAACCGCACCCGGTGGGCGGCTGGCAGGAGGCGCGCCGGCAGCGGGTGGCCGCACTCCTCTCGTGCACGCCGCGGGCCTGGTGCCCGGACCAGTACCACAACCCCGACAGTGTCGCCGCGTACGCCCCTCTCGCGCTCGAACTCATGGTGCAGCTGGGCCGTGTCGACGTGCTCGTCGCCGCGGTCGGCACCGGCGGCCATTCGGCCGGTGCCGGCCGCGTACTGCGCACCTTCAACCCCGGGCTGAGACTGGTCGGCGTGGACTCGGTGAACTCCACCGTCTTCGGACAGCCCGCGGGACCGCGCCTCATGCGCGGGCTGGGCAGCAGCATCCACCCCGGCAACGTCGACCACGCGGCCTTCGACGAGGTGCACTGGGTGGCTCCCGGCGAGGCCGTTCGGACCTGCCGGCGACTGGCCCGCGGTCACTGCGCGAGCGGCGGGTGGAGCGTGGGCGCGGTCGCCCTGGTCGCGAGCTGGCTGGCCCGCACCGAGCCCGCGCGCACGCGGATCGCGGCGATCTTCCCGGACGGGATGCACCGCTACTGGGACACCGTGTACAGCGACGAGTACTGCCGAGAACACGACCTCCTGGGCGGCCGCCCGGCCGACGATCCCGACGAGATCGTTCACTGCGGTGAGCGCACGGTCGAGCGCTGGACCCGCTGTGTCCGTGTCACGGTCCCGGAAGGCGTCGCACGATGAAGCCCCTGGCCGTGCAGTTCCGTTCGTTCAACGGATGCGTCCGGCTGCTGATGGTCCAGCAGTTCACCATCAACGTCGCCTTCTACATGCTCATGCCCTATCTGGCGGCGCACCTGGCGGACGGCCTGGGCATGGCCGCCTGGGCGGTCGGGCTGGTGCTGGGCGTGCGCAACTTCACTCAGCAGGGCATGTTCCTCGTGGGCGGAACACTGGCCGACCGGCTCGGCTACAAGACCGTGATCACGGCCGGGTGCGTGCTGCGCACCGTCGGCTTCGGCCTCCTCGGTGTCGTCGACTCCCTGCCCGCCCTCGTCGCCGCGTCCGCCGCGACGGGGTTCGCCGGCGCGCTGTTCAACCCCGCCGTGCGGGCGTATCTCGCCCAGGAGGCCGGGGAGCGGCGGGTCGAGGCGTTCGCCGCCTTCAACGTCTTCTACCAGGCCGGCATGTTCACCGGCCCCTTGGTCGGCCTCGCGCTGCTGGCGGCGGACTTCCGGCTCGTGTGCGCGGTGGCCGCGGTGCTCTTTCTCGGTCTCACGGTCGTGCAGCTGCGTATGCTGCCCGCGCGCACGGCGGCCGGGGCGGCGCAGTCCAGGGGCGTGCTGGCGGACTGGCGTGCCGTCGTCGTCAACCGGCCGTGGCTCTTCTTCTCGGGCGCGATGACCGGTTCGTACGTGTTGTCCTTCCAGGTCTACCTCGCGCTGCCGTTGCAGGCCCACCGCGCCTTTCCGGACAGTGGCGACGCGGTGACCACGGCCCTGTTCGCGGTGTCGGCAGCAGTGACGGTGGCCGGTCAGCTGAAGATCACCGCGTGGGCGCGCGCCCGCTGGAGCTCCTCGCGCGCCATGGTCTGCGGTATCGCTCTCATGGGAACGGCCTTCCTGCCGTTGCTGTTCGGAGCCGGCGAGGTGACGGCGGACGTCGGTCCGCTCGGCTGGTTCGCCGCGCTGGCACCGCTGTTCGCGGCGGTGACGCTGCTCGGGCTGGGCACCGCCGTGGTCTACCCCTTCGAGATGGACACGGTGGTCTCACTCGCCGGCGGACGTCTCGTCGCCACGCACTACGGCCTCTACAACACCGTGTCCGGTCTCGGTATCACTCTGGGCAACCTGACGACGGGCGCCGTCTGGGACGCCGCCGATCGTCTCGGCCTGCCGCAGCTGACCTGGCTGCTGCTCGCGGCGACGGGTGCCCTCTGCGCGGGCTGCGTGGGTCTGCTGGCCCGCTCGGGCCGTCTGACGGTCCGGCCGGAGCCGGAGCTGGCGTCGGTGGTGGCCTGACATCAGGCCTCCGGCGCGCCTACTGCATGACGGTCAGCGAGGGGTGATGGCGGCGCATCGCCTCCAGGACCTCGTCCACGCCGACCGGGAGCGTGGTCGCCGCGATGGTCGCCGGGCTGTAGCCCAGGCGCAGGTTGGCCTTGCCGGCGATCCGGGCGAATCGTGGTGCCCGCGCCAGGTACGCACCGGGATCGTGGAGTACCAGCTCGATCACTCGCTGGGAGCTGGAACGGACCTTGATCTCCCGTATGCCGACCGCGGCGATCTCCGCCCAGGCGATCGGACCCAGCATCGCATGTGTCAGCCCGTCGCCGGTGAGCTCGAGTTCGGGCCGCCGTCGCGCGAGCCGGCCGATCGCGACGCAGCCGCACAGGCCGAAGAACGGCACGGCGACCGCGCCCGTGAGCGTGGCCTTGAGAGTGGAGTGGCCGATCAGCATCCAGATGCCCAGCGCCACGAACACGGCCGAGCCGAGCGCCACGAGCAGGGCGCGCCGCACGGAGGGGGGATAGGTGGTTCTTCGCGGATCCGCGGATTCTTTCGTCACGCGATGACCTTAGGGCAGCGTGTCTCGAGCGACGCCGGGGGGGACGGGGTTCGACCGACCCACGGAGGTGGCGCGCGCCGGAAACGACCGGGAGCCGGGCGCTTTCGATGAGGCGGGGGGTTGGGAGGGGGGCCTCGCGATGCAT
>NZ_JBHYKH010000057.1:0-8378 GCF_042741275.1 Streptomyces sp. NPDC058964 | reverse complement strand
GCGCCCGCGGTCTATGTCGCGCCCGGCGCTCCGTTCGGGGGCGGGTGCACCGGCGGCGGCGGGGGGGGCGGGGTTTCGACCGTCCCACGGATGTGGCGCGCGCCGGACCCGACCGGGTGCCGTGATCAGTCGAGGAGCAGGGGGTTGGGCAGGGTGGCCTCGGGATGCATGCGGAGCAGCGTGTGCAGCACACCCGAGAGGCCGGACATCAGGCTGGGTGAGAACGCCTCTCGGGCCAGTCCTCCCACCGGGCCGCGCTGTTCGAGGCCGGTCAGGATCTCGGCGTCGAGAGCGGCCCGGTCGCCGAAGTCGAGGGCCGTGAGGAATTCCCAGAGGCCGAGGTCGCCGTGGCACAGGGTGTGGCTCCAGCCGAAGCCCTCGGCGGCACAGGCCTGCGCGGCACGGTGGGCCATGCCGAGGCGGGCCGGGTCGCCGGTGCGCCGGTGGAGATCGAGCATGCCGATGCCGATGCCCGCGCTGCCGTGGCACCAGCTGGTGAAGAAGTCCTCCTCGGCACCGACGCGGACGTCGAGCCAGTTGCCGTCGCCGGGACGCCAGAGGGACTCCTGGTAGGCGAAGGCCCGTTCGGCGAGGTGGTTCCAGCCGCGCCGCTCGGCCGTCGAGCCGGCGTCGCCGAGTGCGAGCCGGGTCAGTGCCCAGCCGATGCCGGTGGCACCGTGCGCGAAGCCGCCGATGCCCTCGGGGTTGAGCCGGGTCGTCCAGCGGGCGCCGCTCGCGTCGAGGGTGGCCAGCCCGGTCAGCCGGCGGCCGATGTGCGCGGCGGCACGGAGCCAGCGGTCCTGTCCGGTCGCCTCCGCCAGGCCGAGCAGGGGGACGATGCCGCCGGCCGCCCCGTTGAGGAGGTCCACCTCGATGTCGTCGTCGACCAGGGGGCCCTCCAGCAGCACGGCTCTCCGGGCGGCCCGTTGCAGGAGCCGGTCCTCGCCGAGCACCCGGTGCAGCGCCAGCCAGGTCCACACCTGTGACGCCGCGCCGCTGAACGCCCCGGCCGAGGGGGTCGGTGTCCGGTCCTCGGTACTGACCAGCACCCGCAGCGCGCCCTCGTACGTCTCGGCGACGCCCGGCACCTCGTGGGCCCGTCCGGCCCGCACCTCGGTCAGGTACTCGGCGAGGGTCAGCACCACCCCGCCCTGCCCGGTGTAGAGGTCGGCGGGCAGTACCCTGATGGACCATCCAGCGGGTGTGAAGACGGGGCTGATCCAGGTGGCCGTGCCGTCCTCTCCGCGTACCGCGCCGTCGCACAGCCGCCGTACCATCCGCGCGGCCAGGTCCCGGCGGCGCCGCTCCCGGTCACGGGCGTGCGGGTCGTGCGCGGCCGCCCGCACACGCGCGGGCAGCGAGCGTTCGTTGAGGTAGGCGCCCACCAACGCGTCCTGGATCACCGACTCCTCCAGCGCCAGGTCCGCGGTGCGCCAGTCCTCGACCGTGGACCGTACGACCTCCGTGTCCACGGTGAAGGTGAACATGGGTACGTCGCCGACCAGGAGTTCCGCGATCTCGCCGTCGATCGTCACATGGTCCGCCGGTGCGCCGGGCAGCACCTCGGCATTGCGCCGCAGGATGTCCCGGGCCCGCTCGACGGCCGCCATCTCGTCGTGCAGGGACGCCGGGTGCCACAGCATCCGGCCGATGTCGACGTATGCCTGCGTCGGCCGCAGGATCCGGCGCGCCCGGGCGCCCTCGAAACGGCGCAGCAGCCGGTACGGGTCGGTCCCGGGCCGGTGCAGATACGCGGTCATCTCACGGAAGCCGGCCAGGATCCGGTCCCAGTACGCGCTCAGCACCGGTGTGGGACTGGGGTGGTTGCCCGCGCTGGGCAGGGCCAGCAGGTCGACCTGGAAGCGGGCGGCCGCGGTGCCGCCGTCCGCGATCACCGGGTGGGGGATCAGCGGCTGCTGCCCGGGCAGCGCCCCGACCCCGGAGATGTCCACTCCGCCGAGCGCGAAACCGGTGCCGCGTACGGGCAGCAGTCCGGTGCGCAGCACCGTGCGGCGGATGGCTGCCGCCGCCACGTCCACCGCGTCGCCCCGGCCGCTGGGCGGAAAGGGCGCCGGGGCGTCGAAGAGCGTCTCGGCGTCCACGATCACGGGTACCGGGCCCGCGGCGATCATGTTCTCCGCGTGCATGTCGGTGCCGCCGGTAAAGCGGAGGACGGCCAGCCAGTGGCCGATATTGCGGTAGAAGGCCGTGAGTTCGGCGTCGTCGGCGCAGTAGCGGTGGCGGACGAATTCGGCCCAGCCGTAGCCCTTGCGGGCCAGCATCCGCGGCACCCGGATGCGTTCCCGCGGCGACGGGGCGTCGGGGAAGTCCGCGTAGAGCTCGTCCAGCAGCCCGCGCAGCGCCACGTCGGTCTCGGGCGGACGGGGCTTGTACATCACGCTCCCGCCGGCGAAGTCGGCCCTGCTGACCGTCAGGCCACCCCGGTGGCTGTCACCCGCCCCGAACGCGACGGCCCGTAACTCCCCCGCCGGTGTGCCCAGCAGTCGGCGCAGCAACTCACGGTCCTGGGCGAGCCGTTCCGCGAATCCGGCCGTCGCCGCCACCGACAGTCGCGCCACCGAGGCGACGCGCGCGGCGACGGTCGGGTACCGGTCGGTCAGCCGTTCGAGATAGCCCTCCTCGCCTGCCTGCTCGATGAACGCCGTCCACGTCCGCGTGTCGGTTCCGGCCGCCTCCTCGCCTGCCGGTCCGCCGCCGACCGTCATGCGGAGCGCGTGCAGTTCGATCAGGAACAGGCGGGAGAGCTTGGCGTGCAGGGACCGGAGCAGCGCGGTGTGGCCGGCCTGCAGCACCGTGCCGCGTTCCTCCCGGCCCAGGTCGTCCACGGCGGCCAGCCGCCGGGCCAGCTCGTCCCGCCACGGACGGGCGATGCTTCGTACGGGCCGGGCGAACCATTCGGTCTCGCCCTTGTCCTCCGGCTTCTGTGCCACCGATCCGCTCACCGTCCGCTGTCTCCTTCTCCGCCGCACGTTCACGCCCCGCTGGGCGCGCCGACAGGACGAGGGGAACCACGCGACCGGACGCGCGGTTCCCCCTGTTCTCACGCGATCAGCAGCACCAGCTGCCGTGCGATCCGCTCGGGCTGGAACAGAAGCCGTAGAGGGAGTCGCTCGGGTCGGTGAGGGCTGCCTCGGCGGCGGCACCGCCGACGTAGAGCGGCCCGGCCGGGTTCGGCTGGCCGTACGCGCTCTCGGCGCCCGCCAGCCATGCTTCGAGCACGGCGGCGGTGTGAACAGAGGTCTGGGGCATGGGTGGCCTCCGGACGTAGGAATTGGGGCGGATTGCCCAGCCCTGAGTATCACCGGGTTCGAACACCCGTCAGACGGCTAATCCGGCCACAGTCATGTGGTGTTCGTGCGGCGCACCGCTGTTCCTGGGGTGGGCGGGGCAGCGGTACGGCCGCACGGTGCCGTGGGTCAGTCGCTGTACACGCCGATCTCGTAGAGCGAGTATCCCCAGCCGGTGCCGCGTTCCAGGCCGTGGATACGGACGTAGCGGGCGGGTGTACCGGCGAAGCGGACCGTGTCCAGGCCCCCGTCACCGGATGCCGTGGACCAGGCCGTCTGCCAGTTCACGCCGTCGGCGGAGAGCTCGACGCGGTACGACTTCGCGTACGCGCGCTCCCAGTCGAGCGTGACGCGCCCGACCCGGTGGGTGGAGCCCAGGTCGATCCGCAGCCACTGGTCGTCGCTCCAGTTGCTGGCCCAGCGGGTGTCCCGTGTGCCGTCGACCGCGCGGCCGGGCTCGTAGCTGGTGAAGGGGTTCCACTCCGTCGAACTGGCCGTGGCCGCTGCGCCCCTGGCGAGATCGACCGTCGCCTGGTGGTGCTCGGTCGCTCCCCAGGTGTCGAGGTAGGACTCGGCGCCCCGGAAGAGGTCGTTCACCACGCGCTGGCCGCCGACCTGCCGGATGTCCTCGATCCAGTCCGGGACGAGGCCGTAGTGCGCGGCTCCGTCGGTGTTGAGGTCCCAGGTGCGCCGACCGGTGGTCTGCCGGTCGATGAGTGAGCCTCCGTCGACGCTGCGGAAGGGGTACGTGACCTTGTTGGGGGCGTCCGCGCCCCGGGGTCCCGGCCAGCCGCCCACACCGTTCATGTCCGTCCCGTAGCCGTAGCCCACGTCGTACTTGTCCCGCAGTGCCTTCGTGCGGTCGGCTTCGGCCACGAACCCCTCGGAGCCGTTCATGTACTGGGCGATGAAACCACCGAGGCCGTAGACCCGGTCGGTCCAGTTCAGGTCCATCCAGCTGTGCGAGGAGATCACGCCGGGGTACGAGTCGGACTGGAGGATGTCGAGCGCCTGGCCGACGGCCTTGACGCTCATGTGGTCGATCTCCAGCATCATCTTGCGTTTCATCATGCCGCGCACGGCGTACTGACCGAGGTCGGTGAGCCCGCGGACGTTGCACTGCGCGTCCGGGTCGTACGAGGGAACCTTCACCCCCGCCGGGAGTTTCGCCTCGGCCCCCGGCGCCGCGGCCGAGCCGATGGGGTTGTCGTGCTGCGGGCCGGTGCACTTCTCCGTCTTCCAGAAGGTGCCGGTCGACAGGAACTGTCCCACGTTGATGGCCGTTCCGAGGCTGCCCGAGTCGAAGCGGACTCCGCACAGCGCGTTGTCGAACTTGTGGCACAGGAACATGCTGCGCACACCCAGGGCGTACAGCTCGTCCAGTCCGGCGTCGATGTCCTTCTTGTCGCACTGCGGGATGTCCAGGATCTGCTTGCAGCCGAAGGGTTCGGAGGTCTCCACTCCCAGGATGACCGCGAGCTTGCCCTGCTTGATGACCTCACGGGCCTGGGCGCTGTCGGTGACGATCCGGAACCAGCCCTTGCCCGGGCCGCCGTACATCTTGTCGACGTAGGCCTGCAGGTCGTACGTCAGCTTCGCCTGCAGCCGGATCGACGTCATCTCGTCGCAGCTGCGGTCCTTGAAGAAATACACGGAGCAGATCACGCCGTTGGTGACGAGGTCGTTCACCAGCACGCGCTGGCCGCCGCGCCAGGCGCGCTCCACCCAGGCGTAGTAGTTCTGCTGATGGGTCAGCGAGTCGTGTGCGGGCCAGTCCTTGAACGTGGGCCAGCCGACCGGGTCGTGTCTGCCGTCGCCGCCCTTGGTGATGAAGTCGAAGACGGCGAGCGAGCCGTCGGGGTAGTGCTCGGGACAGTCCTTGAGCGCGTCGGCGATCCCGGCGTCGGAGAACACCTTGCCGCAGATGAGCCGGCCGCCGAAGGCCTCGTTCGCGAAGAGGTGGTCGTGCGCGTCGACGAACCCGCGCACGTCGCCCTTGGCGTCGGTTCCCGTGAACGGCTCACCGGTGACGTTGATCTGGGAGTCGGGTGTGGGGCGCGCGGTCGGGATCCACCAGTCGTTTCCGGCCGCGGAACTCGGGGTGGGACCGAGGACGGCGGCCAGCACGAGAAGGAGCAGCGACACAACGGCGACGTTCTTGCGTCTGCGGTACGGGCGTCCGGTCACGGTCACGGCCCACGTCCCTCGGTCGGCGGGATGCGCGGTCGACGGCCCGGCCGGTCCGCGTCCCACAGACCACCGGGTTGTCATGACCAGCGCAAGATACGCGACGAGGATCGCCACTGTTGTACGCGGAGTCAAGAGACAGGCGCACCGCAAGGGCTTGCTCCCGCCATGCGGGAAGACCCTTGCCGGGCACCGCGCGGGAAGGGCCTCACCGCTGTCCGCCCGGCGATTCGGCCGCCGGTCGGGGCGCGTTGCACGAGACCGCCGGCCAGGTCCAGGTCGTACCGGTCGCTCCACTGCTGACCGGCCGGCAGCGACGCCGTGCACCCACCGCCACCGCCCCCGCCGGAGGAGCCGCCGCCGGATCCGGTGTCTCCCGCCGTGATGTGCGCAGCAGGGCCGCCGCGGCGGCCAGCGCCGTGGCTCGGACACTCCCCGAACGAGAAGCACGAGCCGACGGTGCAGCCGATGAGGGGCGAACGGCGCCGGTGTCCGTCTGCGGCGACTCCGACACTTTCGCAACGGCACCCGAAGGTGCTGCTCAGTCGCAGCAGCCCTCGCCCGAGGAGGAGTGCGGGACCGTGTCCAGGCGGCAGAAGCAGGACGCGTTGATCGGCACGTCCGCCGTCGCGGCCGCGAGCTTCAGCTGCTGGGCCACGATGCGCGCCTCCTGCGTCCGGCCGAGCCGCTGGAGGCACTCGTGGTACCCGTGCAGGGACCAGACGTTGTTGGGGTGCTGCTGCGGCCGGGGAAGCGTGTCGTCGATGCCGAGGTCGGCGCGGTAGACCGCCTCCGCCTCCGCGATCAGGCCCTGCTCCAGGAGCAGTGCGCCGTACGCGTGACGGGTCGGCTGCATCCAGCCCCACGGTTCGTCGTACGGAAGGCCGTCGTCCAGTTCGATGGAGCGGCGCAGTGCGGCGAAGGCCGCGTCGTAGTCGCCCTTGCGGTAGTCCAGTTCGCCGTCGAGCATCGCCGAGGCGATGGCGAGGATGTCCCTGCAGGTGTTGTTGAACAGCATGCGTGTCTCGGGAACCCGGGCCACCGCCTCCCGGAACAGTTCGCGTTCCGCCTCGGCCGCGGCGATCCTTCCGGTGGCGGAGAACGCGACACCGCGCGCGTAGTGGAGCATCGCGGTACTCACGCAGTACAGCCGCGGGTCGGCGGGCATGGGCAGGCGCAGGATGTCCTCCCATCGGCCGAAGCGGATCAGAACGTGCACCCTCATCGCGAGAAAGCCCTCCAGCCAGTCGGCCATCGGCGGGCTCTGCACGCGCAGCAGTTCCTCCGGCACGGCGGCCTCCAGCCGCGCCGCCGTCGCGAGCGCGTCGCGAAGACGGCCGAGGAACATCTCGCCGTAGATCTTGAAGTGGTAGTCGTGGCACCGATAGAGCGTGTAGAAGTTCAACGCGCCTTCCCGCGCGTGGAACCTCTCGTCGGCGGCGATCGCCGCGGCGTTGTCGGAAACCACCCTCCGGTAGTCGCCGCACAGCACTTCCAGATGTGACGGCATGTGCTGCAGGTGGCCGCCGTCGGGCACGAGGTCGCGCAGCAGTTCGGCGGCGGGCAGGGCGGCCTCGGGGGTGGGGGACATCTCCATCAGGTGGATGTACATGTGCAGCAGGCCGGGGTGCCGCCTGCCGTGCCGCGTCGCGATCGCCCGCTCGAGCACCGACCTGGCCTCGGGCGTGTGCGCGCCCGCGGCCGGCCGGCCCGTACGGACGTCCCACAACTGCCAGGGAGTGAGGTTCATCAGCGCGTCGGCGTACAGCGTAGCCACGTCGAGGTCGTCCGGCGCCGACCGGTGGACGGCCCGCATGCTGTCGGCGTAGGCCTCGCTCCACACCGACAGGCCTTCCAGGTCCGCCGCTTCCGGCCGCGGGTAACGGGAGCGCAGTGCCTCGATGAGGGCACGCTCCACCGGGGTTGCGGACACCGCCGTCGCGTGCGCCCGCTCCACCGCGGCATGCGTACGCTCGACCGTCCGCGCCAGGTCCCGGTCGTCGAAGAACTCCCAGGGCTTGTTGTAGTTCGGCCCGAGCGCGTATGCCACGCCCCAGTGGGCCATGCCGCAGTCGGGGTCCGCCACCGCGGCCGCTTCGAAGCAGCGGACGGCTTCCTCGTGGTTGAAGGCGTACGTCCAGTTCAGGCCGCGGTCGAACCACAACTGCGCCTCGGGGGACGACGTGGTCACACGGCGCGTGTGGTCGCCTAGCTCGTAGTAGCTCACAGGGGCTCCCGGTGGCTCGCCTCACCCGGCCCGGTCACGAGGACACACGACGGCAGCCGGTGTTTCCGACCCTAGCGGGGTCCGGTGGAAAAACGTGCCCATTGACCCGGAATCATGCGAATTCCGGAAAGTGCCCCCGTCCCCCGGCCTCACCGCAGCGCACGCAGATACCGTCTCCGGACCAGGCGCTGCGCGAGGATCAGGACGGGGAACAGCGGCCGCCACGGGCCCGAGGGCGCGGCCCGGGTCAGCGACCGGAGCGTCAGGAACACCTGGCCGTCCTCACCACGGTGCACGACAAAGGCTTCCTCCCGCCGGCCGGGTGGCCGTGCTGGGTGCCGTACGCGAAGCCGCACCGCGTATCGGTCGCCACCACGGCGACGACCTCGACGGGTTCCCGGACGACGAGCCGGCCGAGGCCCGCCGTGATGGTGTAGCGCCCTCCCGTACGCGCCTCGGCCCCTGCCCCGTCGGCCGAGGCGACGTCGAAGCCGCTGCGCCGCTTGACCTCCCACCGCATGACGGCTTCCCGGGCGGCCCGCCAGGTGCCGTCACCCCGGCCCACCGGCACGGTCTTCTCGAACCGCCGGAACCCCGCCGCCCCCTCCCCCCAGATCGGGGCGGCCGGGAAGGTAGCGCCGGGAGTGCCGTAGCTC
>NZ_JBHYKH010000056.1:14761-27933 GCF_042741275.1 Streptomyces sp. NPDC058964 | reverse complement strand
CGCCCGGTGTCGCGCGCCCGGCCCCCCCCGCTGCCGGGGGGAAGCACCTGAGCGATTTGTTACGACGGGGGAATCGCGTCAGGCACTGCGGGGGGTGGCCGAGATGGTCCTCAGGTCCGAGTCCTCCGGCTCCGCGAGCCGGTGGTCCCGTTGGTCCAGGTTCACAAAGATCATTCCGTACCGGATGGCGCATCGCACGGGCTGCGGCGCCCCACGGGGCTTCCGCAGGCACCGGTACGCCCGCACGTCCTCGTCCTCGTCCCGCGTGACGACGACCGGCTCACCGAAGACGGTCACCATCAGCGAGTCACCGCTGTGGGGGATGGCGGTGACCAGGTCGATGAAGTGCCAGCCGGAGCGGTAGGCGGTGGCCATTTCGCGGCGGAAGGATCGGTCGTCGGGTGGAGTGGTCACGTCAGCTCCCGGCTCCGCCTGCCGCACCGGTGTTCACGGCTACCGCAGGCCACTCGGTGACTGCCCGGGCGTCACCCTTCGCACCGGAAACGCCGCTCAGCACCCCCAGAACAACCAGGGCGGAAAAGGCGGCGCCGAGCACCGAGCGAAGCAGTCTGTTACGCATAGTCGGCTTCGTCCTCACTTGAAGGTCCCCTTTTCCCCCGTCAGGTACGACGATGGCTCATTCGGGCACGTGATGGCCACACAATCGGTGCATCATGTTCCTGCATGTTCAGGACCCTGGGGGGTGGAGATTTGGCAACAAATCGGGCTAAAGGGACACATCCCCATGGGGTGACCGAGCTGTGTGACGAAGGCAGCCGCATTTACGCCTCCGCCCTGCGCGCCGGACGCGTCGCGCGCGCGGACGTGGACTCCGCCCCCTGTCTGATGGAAACCGCCCTGCTCCACCCGGACCCGGACGATCCCACCTGGCTGCGCCCGCTCCCGCCCGCGGTCGCCCTGGCCAGGCGACTCGACCCGATCGAGCGCGAGATCACCGAGCGCAGACGGCTGTCGGTCGAACTCGCCGAGATCTTCGAGCCGTTCATGGCGCTCAGCACCGAGGTGAACAACCCCAGCGACTCCATCACCGTCCTGGAGGGCGGCGAGCGCATCAACGCGGCGCTCAACCTCGCCACGTCCCAGAGCCGGACCGAACTCGTCACGGTGCAGCCGTCCGACCGCATCTCCGAGAGCAGCCTGCTGCAGGGACTCGAGCGGGACCGGGCCCTGATCGAACGCGGGGTCAAGATCCGGAGTCTGTACCAGCACACCGCCCGCTACAACCCGGAGAAGCTGGCCTACGCGGCCCGGCTCTCCGACGGAAAGATCGAGTACCGCACGATCGACGAACTGGTCGAGCGGCTGATCATCTGCGACGGCGCGGTCGCCTTCATCCCCGCCCGCGACGACCAGAAGGTTGCCCTGGAACTGCGCCACCCCGGCCTGGTCCGCTATCTCATGAAGGTGTTCGAGTACCTGTGGGACCGTGCCGTCCCGATGAGCGCCGGCGGTCCCTACGAAGTCGACTCCGACGGCATCACCGAGATCCAGTACTCCATCGCCAAGCTCCTGGTGGAGGGCCACGTCGACGAGGCCATAGCCCGCAGGCTGGGCATGAACGTACGCACCTGCCGCGCCCACATCGCCAAGCTGGCCCAGATCCTGGGCAGCGGCAGCCGCGCCCAGCTCGGCTACCTCATCGCCCATTCGGGAATCCTCGACCAGGACACCTCACCACCGGCACGGCCCCAGGTGTGAACAGCCGCGCGGGCGCGGGCAGTTGGATCCGTTCTCGCCGCTTGTGCGCATCGCGCGCACCCGGTGCCGCCGGCCGGCCCGGCGCCCTCATCGCACGCCCGGGGACTGCTGATCGGGAATGCCGACCGCGGCCACACCGGCGGTGCGCGGCGGCCCGTCCAGCCCCACCTGCGCTATCCGCACACCCAGCTGGGTACGGCTCGCCGCCCCCAGCGTCTCCGACAGCCGGGCGATATGGGCCCGGCAGGTACGCACGCTGATGCCCAGACGCTCGGCGATCACCGCGTCCTGGTGACCCTCCGCCAGCAGCGCGGCGATGGACTGCTCCCGGTGGGAGATGCCCTCGATGCCGGTGTCCGGCAGCGCGGCCGTCAGCGGGACCGCCAGGCGCCACAGCCGCTCGAAGACCGTCACCAGGTAGTGGACCAGGGCCGGATGGCGCAGCTCCAAGGCCATCGTGCGGTCGGTGTTGGCCGGGATGAAGGCCACCGTACGGTCGAAGAGGATCAGCCGGTCGATGACCTCGTCGAGGGTCCGGGCCTCCACGGCGTCGCCCATCAGCTCAAGGTAGTTCAGCAGCCCCTGGCCGTGCCTGGCGACGTGCGTGTACAGGTCGCGCATCCGCACGCCCCGGCCGCGCAGCGCCAGCGCCCGGTGCAGGCCCTCGGTGAGCTCGGCCTCCCGCCGGATGCCGCCGGGCTGCACCGTCAGCACCTCGGTCGTGCAGGCCTCGGTCGCCTCGTCCATCGCGGCCTGGATCCGGGACAGCCCGTCCAGCACCCGGATCGCCGTGCCCTCCGCCGCGGCGGGCGCCGACGCCTGGAGCTGACTGCCGAGTCCGGCGTACCGCTCGACGGCCGCCACCGCCGAACCCACCCGCAGCTGGCTCTCCCTGACCTCGTCGTACACCCCGCGCAGCAGCCGGGTCATGACCTCCTGCGGGGAGGTCGGCACCAGCCAGTCCATGTCGTCGGGGTCCGGGTGCAGCAGGGCCAGCTCAAGCAGGCAGGGCACCGGCCCGGCGTCCGTGCGCGGCACGCGGCCTCGCCGTACGGCCCGGGAATACACGCGATCCCCGACCTCGCACAGTCGGTCGGCACCGTGTGGATGCTCCCCCGTTCCGTGCCCGGCCATCGCCCATTCCACCCCCGGTTTGCTGCCACTTCCGTGGCGCAACTATGCGCGGACGGATCCGGCTCCGCAACACGGCTCTCCGCGCCACCGGCACCGCAAAGCACCGTTATCGACCGGTTCCTTCCGGCCTCATCCCGTTCCTTTGCAACAAGCTGACGGTGGTGAACCCGTGGCCAGGAGTGGACCGTCGTATCCGCTTCCCCGGGGTGTCCGGACAGCCCCCACGGTCCCTCCGGCCGATCGGACCGGTGAACCGCGCCGCCCGGCCCGCCGGACGACCCGTCACGCCCGCCCTCCCGCCGGCCCGGGGGGTTGGCCTGCGCCTTCGTGCCCGGGGCGCGGCCCCGGCCGCCGGGCCTCGTGCCGCTGATCCCCGGCGCCCTCGCACCGGACCTGGTCCGGGGCGGCGTGCGCGGGAGCGGGTACGGGCACCGGAGGCCCGCCGGACGGACCGGGGCGACGAGCGGCGGGGTGCGGGTCCACGTGGCCAAAATCCGCCCGGTCCGCAACGAGGCCAGGGACTTCCGCCTCCCGGAGGACAGCGTGCGCATTCCGGCGGCGTGTCGCGTACGTCACCGGGAGCCCGGCGGGGCGACGTGGCCCCCGTCCTGCCCCGCCGCCCACCCTCGTGGGTGAACGCCGCCGCCCCGCCCCGTCGACCGGTCTGCGGTGTCCGTGGGCGGGGCGGCGTGCGGCTCGCTACTTCAGGCCGATCGCCGCGCAGGCCGCCTTGTACTTGGGGGTGCAGATGTCGGAGATCTTGTAGATGCCGTCCGCGATGACCGTGTCCTTGACGTTCTTCTTCGTCAGGGCGGTCACGGTGACCAGCTGGGCCGGGATGGCCTTGTTGGTCGGGCTGTCGACGCGGTCCTGGGTCAGGGCGTCGAACTGGATGTCCCGGCCCTGGACCTTGGCCACCGCCATCTGGGCGGCGGCCTCGGCCTCGGCCGGGTAGGACTTGTAGACGGTCATGTACTGCTCGCCGGCGACGATCCGCTGCACGCCGTCCAGCTCGGCGTCCTGGCCGGTGATCGGCGGCATGTCGGTGACGCCCGCGGCCTTGAGGGCCTTGATGACACCCGCCGCCATGCCGTCGTTGGCGGAGTAGACGGCGGCGATGTTGTCCTTGCCGATCTTGTTGATCGCGTCGGTCATCTCGCTCGTGGCGTTCTCCGGCTTCCAGTCCTTGGTGTCGTACTTCTCCGCGATCGTCACCTTGCCGGTCAGCTCGGAGAGCGCGCCCTGCTTGAACTGCTTCGCGTTCGGGTCGGTCAGCGAGCCGTTCACCATGACGACCTTGTCGGAGGTGTCGACGTTCGACCCCAGGGCCTCCAGCAGGGTGCGGGCCTGCACCTCACCGACGAGCTCGTTGTCGAAGGAGATGTACGCGTCGATCGGCCCCTCGGAGAGACGGTCGTACGCGATGACCGGGATGCCCGCGTCCTTGGCCTTCTTCACCTCGCCCGCGATGGCGTGCGAGTCGACCGCGTCGAGCAGGATGACGTCGACCTTGTCGGCGACCATCTGGCGCATCTGCTGCGCCTGCTTGCTGACGCTGGCCGCCGCGTTGGCGTACTCGACCCGGCCGCGGTTCCTGGTGAGGTCGGCGATCTTGTGCTTGATGATGGGGTAGTCGAACTTCGCGTACCGCGTGTTCGCCGTCTCCGGCAGCAGCAGGCCCACCGTGACGTCGTTGCCCTTGGTCGGGCTCGCATCACTCGAGTCCCCCGTCGCGTTCAGGACGCCGCATCCGGCGAGCGAGAGGGTCATCGTGGAGAGTGCCACGGATATGGCGATACGACGCATTCGGGGGCTCACTTCAGGTGCGTTCCGGAGGGGGCTGCTTTACGGCCTGGATGTCTGAAAAGCCAACGCGGACACAACACCTGTCGTCAAGGTGAATCACTTAACGAGTGCGCAACACCACGCTCCGCTGACCCTGTGGAGATGGAGCGGAATCGCCTCCAAATACTCTTTACGGACTCTCCACCCAACGGAAGTTCACGGGAAGGCAAAGATCAGAACAACCGATGTCTTTCTCCGCGAGTCGCGATCACCGGCGGCGCGAGCCCTCACCGTGCCGACGAACCGACTCGACCAGAGGATCGAACGAACCCAGCCAGCCGCCGCACGACCGCCCCGGCCGCCGCGGCCAGTTGCGCCTCGCCGGTCCTCGACCGGACGTTCTGCGCGAACACCTCGTTCTGCGGCACTCCGAAGAAGACGGACTGCGACAGCGCCGTCGACCAGAAGCAGGGCAGCGGTGCCCCGCTTCGGGCGGTGGCACCGAAGGACAGCACCGGCGCCGACTACGCGGTCCTGGCGCCGTGGAGCACGCGAAGGGGCCGGGGGGTCGAAACCTCCCGGCCCCGTCGGCAGTGCCGAAGGTCGTGACGTGAGTCGGAATGATGCTGCCGGCTGGGCCGCCCCCCCACCACCGGGGGGCGGGCGCCGGGGGGGGGGGGGGTGGAGCCCCCCCCCCCCCCCCCCTATCGGCAGTGCCGTCGGTCGTGCCGTCAGTCGGACTGCTGCTGCCGCTTCGGCCGCCACACCACCAGCGCGCTGGTCTGCTGGACCTCCTGGTACGGAACCAGGTCGCGCCGGTAGGAGGCATGGACGGCGGCCTCGCGCTGCTGCATCGCGGCCGCCGCGCCGTCCAGGGCCGACTGCAGCTCCGCGACACGGGACTGGAGCGCGGCGACCTGGTTCTCCAGTTCGATGATGCGCTTGATGCCGGCCAGGTTGATGCCCTCGTCCTGCGACAACGCCTGCACCTGGCGGAGCAGTTCGATGTCACGGGCCGAGTAGCGGCGGCCCCGGCCCGCGGTGCGGTCGGGGGAGACCAGGCCCAGGCGGTCATACTGGCGCAGCGTCTGCGGGTGGAGTCCGGAGAGCTGGGCCGCCACCGAGATGACGTAGACCGGGGTCTCCTCGGTCAGTTCATACGGGTTACGTCGACGGCCTTCCATCACTCTCAAGCTCCCTTCGCGGCCTCGAACAGCTCCGCCCGCGGGTCCTCGTCCGCGGTCGCCTCGCGATACGCCGCGAGCGCGTCACGAGCCTTCCCCGACAGGTCCTTGGGAACACTCACCTCGACGGTGACCAGGAGGTCGCCGCGGGTGCCGTCCTTGCGGACCGCGCCCTTGCCCCGTGCCCGCATGGTGCGGCCGTTGGGCGTGCCCGCGGGCAGCTTCAGGGTGACGGCCGGGCCGCCGAGCGTCGGGACCCGGATCTCGCCGCCGAGGGCGGCCTCGGTGAACGTCACGGGGACGGTCACCGTGAGGTTGTCGTCCTTGCGTCCGAACACCGGGTGCGTGCCGACGTGCACGACGACATACAGATCGCCCGCCGGACCGCCCCGCTCGCCGGGCGCGCCCTTGCCGCGCAGCCGGATGCGCTGACCGTCCGTCACCCCCGCGGGGATGCGGACCTGCATGGTCCGGGACGACTTGGCGCGGCCGCTGCCCTTGCACTCCAGGCAGGGGTGCTCGGCGATCAGACCGCGGCCCTTGCAGTCGGGGCAGGGGTCGGTGAGCGAGAAGCCGCCGCCCGAGCCCCGTGCCACCTGGCCCGTGCCGACGCAGGTCGGGCACACGCGCGGGGTGCCGTTCTTGTCGCCGGTGCCGGAGCAGGCCTTGCACGGTGCCTGCGAGGACATCCGCAGCGGGACCGTGGCCCCCTCGATGGCCTCGGTGAAGCTCAGCGTGACCTCGGACTCGATGTCCTGGCCGCGCCTGGGCTGCGTGCGCGGGCCCGCGCCGCCGCCCCGGTTGAACAGGCCCCCCAGAACGTCCCCGAAACCGCCGCCGAAGCCCCCTCCGCCCTGGGCGCCGCCTCCGCCTCCGAAGAGGTCGCCCAGGTCGAAGTTGAAAGAGCCGCCGCCCGCGCCCGGCCCCGGGCGGAAGCCGCCGTTGCCGAAGAGGGCGCGTGCCTCGTCGTACTCCTTGCGCTTCTTGGGGTCACCGAGGATGTCGTTGGCCTCGGAGATCTCCTTGAAGCGTTCTTCCGCCTTGACGTTGCCCTTGTTGGCGTCCGGGTGGAACTCGCGGGCGAGCTTCCGGTACGCCTTCTTGATCTCGGCCTCGGTGGCGTCCTTGGGGACGCCGAGGACCTTGTAGTAGTCCTTCTCGATGAAGTCCTTGGTGCTCATCCTCGACGCCCCTCCTTCCGTTCGGTGTTTACGTCAGCCCTCCTCCGGGCCACCGCTCTCCTTGTCGTCGGCCGCGGCGCCCTCGTCGGACCCCTCGGCCTTGACCGTCTGCGCGCCGGGCTGCGGCTCGGCGACGGCCACCCGCGCGGGGCGGATGGTGCGCTCGCCGATCCGATACCCGGGCTGCAGAATCGCCACGCACGTCGTCTCGGTGACGTCCGGCGCGTACGAGTGCATCAGGGCCTCGTGGATCGTCGGGTCGAAGGGCTCGCCATCCTTGCCGAACTGCTGCAGCCCCATCTTCGCCGCGACGGTCTCCAGCGACTCGGCGACGGACTTGAATCCGCCCACCAGTTCGCCGTGCTCCCGGGCGCGGCCGATGTCGTCGAGCACGGGCAGGAGCTCGGTCAGGAGGTTCGCGATGGCGATCTCCCGGACCGCTACCCGGTCGCGCTCGACGCGGCGGCGGTAGTTCTGGTACTCGGCCTGAAGGCGCTGGAGGTCCGCCGTACGCTCACCGAGCGCCGTACGCACCTGGTCCAGCTGGGCGACCAGACCGGCGTTCTGCTGTGCACTTGCGTCCCCGGCCGGGGCCGCCCCCTCCGCCGAAGCGGAGGAAGCGGCCGTCGACTCGGCGTCTTCGGGGGTGGCGCCGGAGGGGACGTCGGGCTTCTCCTCGAAACCCGGGGTCTCCTCCGTCACGCGGCACCGTCCTTGCGCTCGTCGTCCACGATCTCGGCGTCCACGACGTCGTCGTCGGCCTTCGGGGCCTCACCGGCACCGCCGGCGCCGGCCTGCGCGGCCTGGGCGTCGGCGTACATGGCCTGGCCCAGCTTCTGCGAGACGGCGGCGACCTTCTCCGTGGCGGTGCGGATCTCGGCGGTGTCCTCGCCCTTGAGCTTCTCCTTCAGCTCGGCGATCGCGCCCTCGACCTCGGTCTTGATCTCGCCCGGGACCTTGTCCTCGTTGTCCTTGAGGAACTTCTCGGTCTGGTAGACGAGCTGCTCGCCCTGGTTGCGGGTCTCGGCGGCCTCGCGGCGCTTGTGGTCCTCCTCCGCGTAGCGCTCCGCCTCCTCGCGCATGCGGTCGACCTCGTCCTTGGGGAGCGAGGAGCCGCCGGTGACGGTCATCTTCTGCTCCTTGCCGGTGCCGAGGTCCTTCGCCGTGACGTGCATGATGCCGTTGGCGTCGATGTCGAAGGAGACCTCGATCTGCGGGACGCCGCGCGGCGCCGGCGGCAGACCGGTCAGCTCGAACATGCCGAGCTTCTTGTTGTAGGCCGCGATCTCGCGCTCGCCCTGGTAGACCTGGATCTGCACGGACGGCTGGTTGTCCTCGGCCGTCGTGAAGATCTCGGAGCGCTTCGTCGGGATCGTGGTGTTGCGCTCGATGAGCTTGGTCATGATGCCGCCCTTGGTCTCGATGCCGAGGGACAGCGGGGTCACGTCGAGGAGCAGGACGTCCTTGACCTCACCCTTGAGGACACCGGCCTGGAGCGAGGCGCCGATGGCGACGACCTCGTCCGGGTTCACGCCCTTGTTGGCCTCCTTGCCGCCGGTCAGCTCCTTGACGAGCTCGGCGACGGCGGGCATGCGGGTGGAGCCACCGACGAGGACGACGTGGTCGATCTCGCCGAGGGAGATGCCGGCGTCCTTGATGACGTTGTGGAACGGCGTCTTGCAGCGCTCCAGCAGGTCCGCGGTCAGCTGCTGGAACTGAGCGCGGGTCAGCTTCTCGTCGAGGTGCAGGGGGCCCTCGGCGGAGGCGGTGATGTAGGGCAGGTTGATCGAGGTCTCGGTGGACGAGGACAGCTCGATCTTCGCCTTCTCGGCGGCCTCGCGCAGACGCTGCAGAGCCATCTTGTCCTTGGCGAGGTCCACGCCGTGGCCGGCCTTGAACTGCTGCACCAGGTAGTCGACGATGCGCTGGTCCCAGTCGTCACCACCGAGGTGGTTGTCACCGTTGGTGGCCTTCACCTCGACGACACCGTCGCCGATCTCCAGGAGCGAGACGTCGAACGTGCCGCCACCGAGGTCGAAGACCAGGATGATCTGCTCGTCCTTGTCGAGGCCGTAGGCGAGCGCGGCCGCGGTGGGCTCGTTGACGATACGGAGGACGTTCAGACCGGCGATCTCGCCGGCCTCCTTCGTCGCCTGACGCTCGGAGTCGTTGAAGTACGCCGGGACGGTGATGACCGCGTCGGTCACCTTCTCGCCCAGGTAGGCCTCGGCGTCGCGCTTCAGCTTCTGCAGGATGAAGGCGGAGATCTGCTGCGGGTTGAAGTCCTTCCCGTCCAGCTGAATCTTCCAGTCGGTGCCCATGTGACGCTTCACGGACCGGATGGTCCGGTCGACGTTGGTGACCGCCTGGCGCTTGGCGACCTCGCCGACCAGCACCTCACCGTTCTTGGCGAAGGCGACGACGGACGGCGTGGTCCTGGCACCCTCGGCGTTGGTGATGACGGTGGGCTCGCCGCCCTCCAGAACGCTGACGACGGAGTTAGTCGTGCCCAGGTCGATGCCGACCGCACGTGCCATGGTGATTTCCTCCAGCTGACTTGAGTGGAACGGACTCAAGTGTGCATGAGGCGCACCGCTCGGTCAACAGACCTGAGTCGTATGGACTCAACTCTTATCCGCTCCTTACACGCAACTGCCCCCTGACCTGCGAAGACGTAATCCTTCGAGGACCGTAGACAGGGATTCGAAGGAGTAGCAGTACGACGACGAGCGCCCCACCCGCCACCCAGAGCACGGCGCCGTCCCCGGCCCAGCCGGTGTGGGCGAGCACCCCGACGAGCACCCCGGAGAAGGCGCCGGCGCCGAGCAGGACGACGGTTCCCTGCGGGGTGAGCCCGAGCCGCCGCAGCCGGTGGCCGAGGTGGTCCGGCCCGCCCCTGAGGAGCGAGCGCCGGGCCGCGCGCCGCGAGACGACCACCAGGGCGAGGTCGGCGGTGCCGAGGGCCGTGAGCGAGAACAGCACGCCGGCCCCCTCCCCCAGCCCGTGTCCGGCCCGGGTGAACACGGCGGCGGAGGCGAGCAGGAACCCGGTGAACAGCGATCCGCAGGTCCCCAGTCCGATCCGCGCGGGATGCCAGTTGTGCATGAGGAACCCGGTGAGCGCGGCGGCCAGCACGCTGAGCAGCACGGCCAGCCCGTCCATCACCTCGGCGGCGGCGCAGGCCCCGACCCCGAAGGCGGTGATCACCCCGACCGTGCCCGCGAGCCCGTCGGCGTGGTCGAGCGCCCGGAAGGCGAGGGCGACCAGGACGATCCAGCCCGCGGCGAGGATCCCGGCCGGGACGCCCGTCTCGTCGTACGGCACGACACAGGCGGCCGCCACCGCCGTACCGGCGACGAGCACCCGCGCCCGCAGCCGCCACACGTCCGCGGCCAGCCCGAGCGCGGCGACCGCGGCGCCCGCGGGCAGCAGCCCGCCGACCCCGTCCCCCAGCGGTGCGACATGGGTCCACTCGCCCGCCCAGGCGACGAGACAGGTCGCGGCCAGCACGGCCACCCCGCCGAGCAGCGGTACCGGCCGCCTGCGCGCCGCGCCCGGCTGCCGCCGCTCGACGACCCCGGCGCGCAGGCCGGGCCCGCGCAGCAGCGCCGCGAGCAGGGCGGCCAGCAGAAGAGCGGTGGCGGCGGCGAGGATCCCGTAGAGCACGGGTCTAAATTAGGCCTGAAAGCAGCAAATCGGTATGAATAACACGATCGGATTGCCCCGGGGGCTCAGGCTCACCTCAGCGACCCAGATCACCTCGCCCCTGGCTACAGTGCGAGGAAGGATGCGGGTAGTCTCGAACGGACTGCATAAGTTACCGCTTAGTAATGTCCCTCGCAGGCCCGAGGAGCCCCGAAATGCAACTCGCCGCGATCATCGTGTCGCTGGTTCTGATCGTGGTCGGCGTGGCCCTGTTCGCCCGCGCCCTCCTGCAGATCTACAACTTCATGCGGCTCGGCCAGAACGTGCCCGCGGGCACCCGCACCGACGAGCCCGTCCAGCGCACCCTCACCGTGGTCAGGGAGTTCCTCGGCCACACCCGGATGAACCGCTGGGGCATCGTCGGTGTCGCGCACTGGTTCGTGGCGGTGGGCTTCTTCTCGCTGCTGCTGACGATCGTCAACGCCGTCGGCCAGCTGTTCCAGGCCGACTGGCTCCTGCCGGTCATCGGCGACTGGACGCCGTACAACGTCTTCGTCGAGTTCATCGGCACGATGACGGTGCTCGGCATCCTCGTCCTGATCGTGATCCGCCAGCTGAGCAAGCCGAACAAGCCGGGCCGCAAGTCCCGCTTCGCCGGCTCCAACTTCGGCCAGGCGTACTTCGTCGAGACCGTCATCCTCGTCGTCGGCGTCTGCATCTTCATGCTGCACGCGCTGGAGGGCGCCCAGCACCACGTGGACGGCTACGAGGCCTCGTTCTTCATCTCGTACCCGGTGGTCTCGTGGCTGGAGGGCATGGACGTCTCCACGCTCCAGACCCTCACCTACTTCTTCGCGGGCCTGAAGATCGCGACCTCCTTCATCTGGATGATCACGGTCGCCCTGAAGACCGACATGGGTGTCGCCTGGCACCGCTTCCTCGCCTTCCCCAACATCTGGTTCAAGCGGAACGCGGACGGCGGGACCTCTCTGGGCGCCCTGCTCCCGATGACCTCCGGCGGCAAGCCGATCAACTTCGAGGACCCGGGCGAGGACGACGTCTTCGGCGTCTCCCAGGTCGAGCAGTTCTCCTGGAAGGGCCTGCTGGACTTCTCCACCTGCACCGAGTGCGGCCGCTGCCAGTCGCAGTGCCCCGCCTGGAACACCGGCAAGCCGCTGTCGCCGAAGCTGCTGATCATGTCGCTGCGCGACAACGCCCACGCCAAGGCCCCCTACCTGCTCGCGGGTGGCGGCAAGACCGTGGAGGGCGAGGAGAAGGCGTCCGAGGAGCAGCTGGCCGGTGTGCCCGCCGCGGCCCTGGCCGAGGCCGAGCGCCCGCTGATCGGCACCGTCGAGGAGAACGGCGTCATCGACCCGGACGTCCTGTGGTCCTGCACCACCTGCGGCGCCTGCGTCGAGCAGTGCCCCGTCGACATCGAGCACGTCGACCACATCGTCGACATGCGCCGCTACCAGGTCATGATCGAGTCCGCGTTCCCGTCCGAGGCGGGCACGATGCTCAAGAACCTGGAGAAGAAGGGCAACCCCTGGGGCCTGGCCAAGAAGCAGCGCCTCGAGTGGACCAAGGAGGTCGACTTCGAGGTCCCGGTCGTCGGCAAGGACATCGAGGACCTCTCCGAGGTCGAGTACCTGTACTGGGTCGGCTGCGCCGGTGCCCTGGAGGACCGCGCCAAGAAGACCACCAAGGCCTTCGCCGAGCTGCTGCACATCGCGGGCGTCAAGTTCGCGATCATGGGCGGCGACGAGAAGTGCACCGGTGACTCCGCCCGCCGCCTGGGCAACGAGCCCCTGTTCCAGGAGCTCGGCATGGAGAACGTCATGGCCCTGAACACGGCGTTCGGTGAGGAGCTGGACGACGACGGCAAGGTCACGGCGGAGTCCAGGAAGCCGAAGTCGGCGAAGAAGATCGTCGCCACCTGCCCGCACTGCCTCAACACCCTCGGCAACGAGTACCCGCAGCTCGGCGGCGACTACGAGGTCATCCACCACACCCAGCTGCTCCAGCACCTCGTCGACGAGGGCAAGCTGATCCCGGTGACCCCGGTCGAGGGCATCATCACCTACCACGACCCGTGCTACCTGGGCCGCCACAACAAGATCTACACGCCCCCGCGCGAGATCATCGGCAAGGTCCCCGGCCTGCGCAACGAGGAGATGCACCGCCACAAGGAGCGCGGCTTCTGCTGCGGCGCCGGCGGCGCCCGCATGTGGATGGAGGAGCGGATCGGCAAGCGCATCAACAACGAGCGCGTCGACGAGGCCCTGTCCCTCAACCCGGACATCGTCTCCACCGCCTGCCCGTTCTGCCTCGTCATGCTCACGGACTCGGTGAACGGCAAGAAGAACGACGGCAAGGCCAAGGAGTCCATCCAGGTCGTGGACGTCGCCCAGCTGCTCCTCGACTCCGTCAGGACGCCGGTCGACCCGGCGGGCGAGCCGGAGACGGAGAGCGAGCCGGAGCCTGAGCCGGTCAAGTGACCGGCCACTGAGCAACACCACGCCGG
>NZ_JBHYKH010000056.1:9990-14751 GCF_042741275.1 Streptomyces sp. NPDC058964 | reverse complement strand
GGGGGGCGGGGGCGCCGGGGGGCCGGGCGGCCCGCGCGGCGTTCTGGGCCCCGCCCTCCCCCCCCCCGCCGGCCCCCCCCCCCCCCGGCACGGTCAGGGGGCGCCGTCGTGCGTGCTCAGTCCGACCGGTCCAGCCGCCGCCCCCGGCTCTCCGCGACACGGAGGGCGTCGCCGAGGGCCCGGGTCAAGCACTCGGCGAGGAAGCGGAGTTCACCGGGCGGGGTGTCCGGCAGGATCTCCCGGGCGTGGGCGAGGAGTTGGCCGCCCATGCCCAGCTGAACGGACTCCGTGGCGTCGGCCAGCCGAGAAAGCGGCCCGTCGCGGTCGTCGGTGATCAGATAGCAGGGTTTGCCTTCGGAGCCCGTCCAGGGCAGCAGGCGGGGCGGCCGGCTCACGCGACCTCCAGCCCGTGGATCCAGTACGGCCCGGGCAACTCCTGCCCCAACGCGGCCAACGCCGACTCACGGCGCCGCTGCCGCTGTTCGTGAGCGGTCACGTATGGCCGTACGGCCCTGCTGGCGGTGGCGTCGAGGGGCGTGTCGAGGCCGTAGGGGCTGCGGTGACGCGGGAGGGAAAGGTTCTGGATCGGCCACGGGTCAGCAACGGGGGCAGGGTACGGCACACGCTCCTGTCCGGGTGGGAAGAGCAGGAGGCTCACCCATGCGGCAGGGCGACGGATAAGGTCGGTCACGTCATCAGCTCCAGTTCAGCTGGTGGCCATGCCCCGGGGCGGCTGCTACCGCCGCCGGGGCTTCCGTTTGTTCGCGGTCTACCGCAGTCTACCGCGGTCGCGCGGTCTACCGCAGAGTTTTAGCGTCAACTGCATGACCCCCGAACTGGACCGCACTCGCCCTGTCTGGCGCCAAGTGGCCGAGGCCATCACCGCCCGGATCGCCAGCGGCGAGTACCCCATGGGAGCCCGAGTGCCGTCCGTCGTCGAGCTCTCCGCGGAGTTCGGCATCGCGACCTCGACCGCACAGAAAGCGTTGGCCCACCTCAAGAACGAGGGACTCGTCCGAGCCGAGGTCGGCCTCGGCTCCTTCGTGGCCAAGCGCCCCGCCGGGGAAACCGAACCGCCCGCGTAGGGCAAGGCGGTACGGCGACGGGGCACCCTGCGCTCGACTCGCCGGTCAGGCCTCCTTCGGCCCCGCCTGCTGCACCACGTCGAAGGACCAGAGCGTGGAGCCGGCGGCCGCGGGCCGGGGCCGCTCCCCGCCCTCGCCGCCGCCCTGGTGCGCGGCCTTCATCGGCCCCTCCATCCAGGCCTGGAACGACTCCTCGTCCCGCCAACGCGTGTACACGAGGTACTGGTCGGTGCCCTCGACGGGCCGCAGCAGCTCGAACCACTCGAACCCGTCGGAGTTCTCCACGGCGTGGGCCCGCGAGGCGAACCGCTTCTCCAGTGTCTCCCGCTGCTCAGCCGGGACGGCCAGTACGTTGATCTTCACTACGCTCATGGAGCCATCCTGACCTACAGCTGACGCGACGACGGCCTGACAGGCCCTCAGGGACGCCCCTCCCCTCCCTCGCGGCGGTGACGTCGTGGGCGGCACTCGCGGTGACGCAGTGGGAGGCCGCCCGCAGGTGAGGAGATCCGGACACCCCCGTGTCGCCGTGGGTGCGGGGGTGCCGTCCGGCCTCCAACGCGTGCATCATTGCCCAGGCATTGCCGAGGGTGCTGACGGGATGGACGGTGCGTGTGCGCAGGGGCGGAAGAGCCGGGACGGTGACGGCGGTGATCGGCGGTCTGGGGCTGCTGCTGGCCGCCTGCGGACCCACGGCGGATTCGGGCGACGGCGCCCGGCACACCCCCGTGCACGTGGCGGACGCCCCTGCCGAGGTCCCCGTCCCGCGGGGCACGGGCAGCAAGGTCCCGGACGACTTCAACGGCGACGGCCACCGCGACCTCGTCCTCGACGACCTGGTGAAGGCGCAGAGCCACGCGGACGACGCCGGCATCGGGATCGTGTACGGCAGCGCGCGCGGACTCACGCCCGGCGCCCGGCAGTTGCTCAGCCCGAGGAAGCAGGCGGCACCGGCCAAGGGGCAGCTCCCCGCCGTCTTCGACGCGGAGGCGAGCTGCGACCTGAACGGCGACGGCTTCACCGACCTGGTCGTGTCGACGGACCCGCCGTACGACGGGCAGGGACAGCCGCCGGTGCCGCTGCAGATCCTCTTCGGCTCCCCGGCCGGCCTGACCGGGAAGGCGGTGAAGCTGACCGTCCCCGCCCGCGCCCGCTTCGGCAACGACTGGCCCGACCAGCCGGTGTGCGGCGACTTCGACGGGAACGGCGCCGAGGACCTGGTCCTGCACGCCTCGGCGGGCCGGCTGTCCTACCTGCGCGGCCCGTTCAGCCGTAAGGGCACACCGCACGCGGCGGGTGCCCCGGTCCCCTCCCCCGGCGAGGTGCCCACGGGCCCGGCGGCCGACGTGAACCACGACGGATACGACGACCTGGTAGTCCGTAAGGCGGAGGGCACGGCCGGGTCGGCGGTGGGCCTGGGCGGCCCGGACGGCCCGACGCGCACCGGTGCCGCCCTGCCCGCCGGCATCGACACCGCCCTCGGCCGCTTCGGCCGGGGCAGGGCACTGGACGCGGCGGTCGGCGCCATGGGCGAAACGTCCCTGCGCTACGACCTGCCGACGGCGGCCCGGAGCACCCTCGCCATGCCCGGTTCGGTGCTCGACGCGGCCGACTTCGACGGCGACGGCCGGGACGAACTGGTCTCCAGCGGCTCGCGGCTGCGGATCCTGCGCGCCCGTACGACGGGACTGTCGCCCAAGGGCATGCTCACCGTCGCCCCGCCCGCCCCGGGCACGACCCGTGTCCTGACGGCCGGCGACTTCGACGGCGACGGCCGGGCCGACCTGGTGGTGCGCACCTACCGGGGAGAGACGAAGGACACGGTGGCCGTGTACCGGGGTGCGAAGAAGGGACTGCTGGCGGCCAGGCCCGCGGTGACCTTCTCGACTTCGGAGTTCCTGGTGCCGTAGCGCCCGCCCGGTGAACCCACCCGTCACAGCCGCCTCGGAATTGTTTACCGAACTCACGTACAACCCTTGCCCGTCGGCGCGGGTCTTCTGAGCGCCGACCGGACCGTGAACCCCCGGACAACTCACGGCGAACACGGACGGTCCGCACCCCAACTGACTGTGGATGCCCGCCAGGCATCCCCGCATGCCGCAGGAGAACCCGCATGCACACGCACGCACGACTCGCCCTCGCGACGGCCACCGCGGCCGTGCTGACGGGCGGTCTGCTCTCTGTCTCGGCCGCCACGGCGACGGCCGCGGACTCCGTCACGGTCGCGCAGGCCGACTTCAACGGCGACGGCATAGGCGACGTCGTCACCTCGGCGGCCACCGCCTACGTCAGCGGCCACCAGGGCGCCGGCCAGGTCGTCGCCCTCTACGGCACCGCCGGCGGAGTGACCTCCGCCCAGCGCACCACCATCAGCCAGAACACCACGGGCGTCCCGGGCACCGCCGAGGCCGGCGACATGTTCGGCGGCGAGCTGGCGTACGCAGACTTCAACGGCGACGGCTACGACGATCTCGCCGTCGCCTCCCCGAGCGAGAAGGTCGGCACCGACACCAACGGGGGCGCCCTCGCCATCCTCTGGGGCTCCGCGAACGGCCTCACGGGCAAGGGGATCGACGTCCCCGACCCGGCCGCGAGCTCCCACGACTACTGGGGCAAGGACCTGGCCGCCGGCGACTTCGACGGCGACGGCAAGGCCGACCTGGCCGTCGGCAGCTCGGCCAGCACCATCTACGTCTACAAGGGCGGCTTCAGCACCGGCGGCACACCCGGCGGGCGGACCACCATCAAGCCGCCGATCATGTCGGGCACCAACGACGACCCGTACGGCCCGCTGAGCCTCACCGCCGGTGACGTCAACGGCGACGGCCGCACCGACCTGATCGTCGACGGTTTCGAGACGACCACCCAGTACGGCTGGAACACCAACTACTGGGTGCCCGGCACCGCGAACGGCCTGAGCGTCGCGTCCGCCAAGAAGCTCAAGACCGGCATGATCACCGCCGTCGGCGACATCAACCACGACGGCTTCGGGGACATCGTCAGCGGCGCCTCCTGGGACAACACCACCGACAACGGCACCACCGTGCCGGATTCGGCCAAGGGCGGAAAGGTGAACATCACCTACGGCTCCGCCTCCGGACCGGCGGGCACCACCGGCATCACCCAGGACACCGGCAACGTCCCCGGCACCTCGGAGACGAACGACGGCTTCGGCTGGGACCTCGACCTGGGCGACGTCAACGGCGACGGCTACCAGGACCTGGTCGTCAGCACCCCGAACGAGGACATCGGCGGCGTCAGCAACACCGGCATGGTCACCGTCCTGTACGGCTCGGCGTCCGGCGTGAACACCGCCTCCGGCGCGCAGTCCTTCGCCCAGAGCACGGCGGGCGTCCCGGGCGACGACGAGAAGGGCGACCTGTTCGGCGCGGACGTCAAGCTCGACGACGTCAACGGCGACGGCAGGGCCGACCTGCTGGTGGGCTCCTACGAGAACAGCGCCAACGGCCAGGTGACGTACCTGCCGTCCGACGGCACGAAGATCACCACGACCGGCGCCCGCACCGTCTCCCCGAGCGCCGTCGGCGTCTCGACGACCGGCACGCCCCAGTTCGGCGCCCTCTTCGCCGACTGAGCGGCCCCACCCCCTCACGGCCCGGCCCGCCCCCCCGGGCCCCGCCCGCCCCCCCCCACCGGGGCCCACCGCGCCGCGGGG
>NZ_JBHYKH010000056.1:0-9980 GCF_042741275.1 Streptomyces sp. NPDC058964 | reverse complement strand
TGCGGCCCCCCCGGGGGGGGCCGCCTCCGCCCCGGGCGGGCGCGCCCCCCCCGCGCCGGGCGGCGGCGCCCCGCCCCCCCCCGCGGCCCGCACACCTCCACGGAGCCACACGTCGCTCCTGCGCCCCACCCGCTCATCGCCGCCCCCACCCGCTCATCGCCGCCCTCAAGTCCGCCTGCCGGCCCCGGCCGGACGGTCGTTCGAGTGACATCCGGAAGGAACCCGATGCGCACCGCCACCCCCGCCGCTCTCGCGGCCGCTCTCCTCGTCGCGGGCCTGGCCCCGCTGGCGCTCGCCGCCCCGGCCTCGGCCGCGGTCGCCAAGCAGTACGACGACTTCAACGGTGACGGCTACCGCGACCTCGCGTACGTCAACTCCTCCGCCGGCATCTCCGGCCCGGACGGCTGGGAGGGCGGCGCCGTCACCATCGTCTACGGAAAGTCCGGCGGCCTCGACACCGCGCACCCCAAGGTGATCCACCAGGACAGCCCCGGCATCCCGGGCACGGGCGAGGAGGACGACATGTTCGGCGACTCGCTCTCGAGCGCCGACCTCAACAAGGACGGGTACGCCGACCTCGTCGTCGGCAACCAGACCGAGCAAGTGGGCCGTTCCGAGTACCGCGGCTCGGTCACCGTCGTGTGGGGCTCCCGCTCCGGACTCTCCGGCGGCACGAGCGTCACCCCGAAGAGCGGGGCGAACGGTGAGCAGGCCCACTTCGGCTCCGACCTCGCCACCGGCGACTTCACCGGGGACGGCTCGCCCGACCTCGCGGTCATCGGCGGCAGCGAGGCCTGGCTGTACCGGGGGCCGTTCACCAAGTCCGGTTCCACCGGCAGCGTCAGCAAGATCGACAAGGTGGACGGCGGCTGGTACTCGGCGCGCCTGGCGGCCGGCAAGGTCAACGGCGACGGCAAGACCGACCTCGTGATCCTGGGCGAGCAGTTCCACGGCACCGAGGTGCAGACGAGCGCCTGGTTCCTCAAGGGTTCCGCCTCCGGACTGACCTCGGGCAAGACCCTCACCTTGTCCACCGGCAGCGGCGGCCTCGGCCCGAACGCCGTCATCGGCGACTTCGACAAGGACGGCTACGGGGACGTCGCCATCGGGCAGCCCGGCAAGAACAACGGCAGGGGCTCGGTGACCGTGTGGCACGGCACCTCCTCCGGACCCACCACGACCAAGGACTTCTCCCAGAACACGGCCGGCGTCGCCGGCTCGGCCGAGGCCGACGACAACTTCGCCTACGACGTCTCGGCCGCCGACACCAACGGCGACGGCTACGCGGACCTCGCGGTCGGCGTGCCCTACGAGGACGTGGACGGCCTTCGGGACCAGGGCGGCGTCGAACTGTTCCGCGGCGGCCCCGGCGGACTGAGCGGCTCCCGCTCCTCCTGGATCCCGCAGACCGCGACCGGCACCGCCGACTCCGACACCTCCTTCGGCTACGCCCTGCGCCTGCGCGACCTCACCGGCGACGGCAAGGCGGACCTGACGGTCGCCAGGAGCGGCTCCGGCTTCCTGCTGCACGGCACCAGCAGCACACCCACGACCACCGGCCTGATCGAACTCCCGGACGACGGCGGGGACTTCCTGGACTGACGCCCGGCACGGAACGTCACCTCGGCGCACATCGACGGCGACCTGGCGCCCGCGGCTCTTCCGGGCCCCCGGCGGGCTCCGCACGGCCGACCTCCCCGATGCGCCGGTGACGCTCCGTATCCGCCGGAAACCCTGAGGGGGAGCATCTGACTGCCCCTTAGGGGATGTCACAGCTCGGCAGCAAAGCCGGGCCCGGACGGCCGCCCCGGCGCACGAGCCTCCAGGACCAGGTACGTTCGATGACGTGGCTGGATTCAGGATCGGACGTGGCGGCCGGGACAACCGCGCCCCACAAGGACAGCAGGCCCCGCAGGGACCCTCGTACGGCGCGCAGGCGCCGCAGGGACGGCCGTACGGCTACCCGTCGTCGCCGCAGCCTTACCCGCAGCAGCGGCCGCAGTACGGCGGCGGCGCCCAGTGGCAGCAGGCGAACGGCGGCTACCCGGGTGGCGGCCGGGCGGGCGACGGACCGGAGTACTTCGGCGACGACTACGGCGGCCACCCGGGCCAGGGCGGCACCCCGGACCCGTACGCGGCCAACAACCCGGGCCACACCCAGGCGTTCTCGATCAACGAGGACCCGTACCAGCAGAGCGGCACCTACCGGGCGGGCTCGGCCGCCCCGGCCGGCCCGACCGGCCCGTGCCTGCACTGGAAGGACCTGCTGCGGGGCATCGTGTTCGCCCCCAACCAGACCTTCCTGCGGATGCGGGACTACACGATGTGGGGCCCCGCCCTCATCGTGACGTTCCTCTACGGCCTGCTCGCCGTCTTCGGCTTCGACACGGCCCGTTCGGACGCGATCAACGCCACGCTCTCCAACGCGGTCCCGATCGTCCTGACGACGGCCGTCGCGATGGTGCTCAGCTCCTTCATCCTGGGCGTGGTGACCCACACCCTGGCCCGCCAGCTCGGCGGCGACGGCGCCTGGCAGCCCACGGTCGGGCTGTCCATGCTGATCATGTCCATCACGGACGCCCCCCGTCTGGTCTTCGCCATGTTCTTCGGCGGCGACGCGGGCTTCGTACAGCTGCTCGGCTGGGCGACCTGGGTCGCGGGCGGCGCCCTGCTGACGCTGATGGTCAGCCGCTCCCACGACCTGCCGTGGCCGAAGGCGCTGGGCGCGTCGGCGATCCAGCTGATCGCGCTGCTGTCGATCGTGAAGCTGGGCACGTTCTAGGGCGGGCCCGGCCGTGGCGGTTCGGAACGAGGGGTACCGGCTGCAGGGCACGTGACAAGGCCTCCGGCCGGGGGCCTTTCCCGTGACCCGGGCGAAAACCGGGGCGCGGACGGGAACCGTGCGGAGCCGCCCGTGGCCGGGTGGGGCGCGGGGGGCCGACCGGCCGACGGAACGGAGGCCGGGCCCGACTACGTTCGAATCGGTGCACCGACTTCGTGCATCGACGCACCTCAGCCCCGGGGCCGCCCGGGCTCCACGGTCGTGGAACGCTCCGGCGCCGCGGCCGGATACGAGGTGACCGTCACCGCGGCACTGATCGGGGCCGGCGGGCCGCGCCGGGCGCAGGCACAGGCGGCACCCGGGAGCACCGCTCAGCCGGCGCCCCCGCCTCCGGCGCCGCGGGCGAACCGCGCCCTCCCGTCGGCACAGGCGCGCGGGTGACGGATCCGGATCGGACGTGGCGGACCCGCCCGGCCCGCCGCCGATCAGGCGTCGAGGACCTGCCCGGACCGCTTCACCACGGGCGGCTTGACACTCCAGGGGAAGTTGATCCACTCGTCGGTCCGCTTCCACACGTACTCGCACTTCACGAGGGAGTGGGACTTCTCGTAGATCACGGCGGACCGTACCTCGGCGACCGTGTCGAGGCAGAAGTCGCGGACCAGTTTGAGCGTCTTGCCGGTGTCGGCGACGTCGTCGGTGATCAGGACCTTCTTGTCGGAGAAGTCGATCGCGTTGGGGACGGGCGCGAGCATGACGGGCATCTCGAGCGTGGTGCCCACCCCGGTGTAGAACTCGACGTTCACGAGGTGGAGGTTCTTGCAGTCGAGGGCGTAGGCGAGCCCGCCGGCCACGAAGACGCCGCCGCGGGCGATCGACAGCACTATGTCGGGCTCGTACCCGTCGTCCGCGATGGTCTGGGCGAGTTCGCGGACGGCGACCCCGAACCGCTCGTAGGAAAGGTTCTCGCGCACCTCGCTCACCGGACTCACACCTGCGTCCGGTGGAAGTTGAGGAAGGACCGCGAGGCGGTGGGCCCGCGCTGTCCCTGGTACCGGGAGCCGTAGCGCTCGCTGCCGTAGGGGTGCTCGGCCGGGGAGGTCAGCCGGAACATGCACAGCTGGCCGATCTTCATGCCGGGCCACAGCTTGATCGGCAGGGTGGCGAGATTGGACAGCTCGAGGGTGACGTGCCCGGAGAAACCGGGGTCGATGAACCCGGCGGTGGAGTGGGTGACGAGCCCGAGCCGCCCGAGGGAGGACTTGCCCTCCAGTCGCGAGGCGAGATCGTCGGGCAGGGTGATGACCTCGTACGTCGAGGCGAGTACGAACTCCCCCGGGTGGAGGATGAACGGCTCGTCGCCCTCCGGCTCCACGAGCCGCGTGAGGTCGGCCTGCTCGATCGAGGGGTCGATGTGCGGGTACCGGTGGTTCTCGAACACCCGGAAGTAGCGGTCCAGCCGCACGTCGATGCTCGACGGCTGCACCATGGATTCGTCGTAGGGATCGATCCGTACCCGCCCGGCGTCGATCTCGGCCCGGATGTCCTTGTCTGAGAGAAGCACGTCCCGAGGATACGCAAGGCGCGCGGAGCCTCGACAATCGCGAGGACCCCGCGCGCCGGTGACCGTGCTGCGACGGTCCGCTGCTGACTACCGCTCGTTACCGACCGCTACCGCTTCTGGAGCGTGACCGGCACGACGCTGCGCAGCCGGGCACACCGCGGACACCGGAGGAGCCGGCCGGGGCCGAGCCGCTCGGCCTGCTGCATCGGGAACGAAGCGGTGCTGAACACGTGCCCATCGGCACAGCGGACGACGGTGCGTTCCATCAAGTCCTCGAGTCCCTTCCCCAAGAGCCGCGTCCGGTCTTCATACCCGGACGCCAAAGCCACATTACGGGATCAAAGGAACGGCTCTCCAGGCGGCGCTCCGGCCTCGCCGGGACCTCTCCCACCCCTTCACCGTACGCCCCAACTCCGGCCGCCCGCAGCCGGATCCCCCTCTGAAACGCGCTCAGACCCCACGGCGTCGGCACCGGGGGTCTGCGATGAGGTACAGTGAGCGAGCGTTCGGACCCCGACTCCGGTCGGTGTCTTACGCGGGTGTAGTTTAATGGTAGAACATCAGCTTCCCAAGCTGAGAGCGCGAGTTCGATTCTCGTCACCCGCTCCAGATTTGAGGCCCAGGTCAGAGACCCGGGCCTTTTTGCTGTGGGCGGTGATCAGCCGTCGCGTGCCAGATCCGTGCCAGACCGTTGACCGTCTGGATCAACGATGTGCGACTTTCTTCGAGGATCGGCGGCCGGAGCAAGCATCGTGTCCTGGAGACGGCACGAGTCTTGCGCCGTCTCCCGCAGGTGGGGCCCACTCCGGCAGCTGATGGGTTCTTAGAGCGGGGGGTCGATACGCGCGAAGCGGTTCTCGGAGCCATGCAGTCGACTGCTGGAGAGCCAGTCCACCAAGTCGTAGGCGGTATCGCAGTAGGGGTCGTGGACGTCCTTTCGCATGCGTTCCAGCTCGCCCGGCAGAGGTATCGGGCGTGCGGTGTGCACTGCTATCACGCCGACGACGACGGAGCCTTCTTCATCTCTGAGGGGGAGGCCGGCCAGCAGGAGCGGGGGCATGACCAGGAGGCCGGCCGCCATGATCGCCTCATTCGCCCCCCGGTGCTCCGGGTGAGCCGAGTCGAGGGCGGCCGGCAGGCCGGACGTGTCGGCGATGACGATGATCACGCTGCGGTTCCGGAGCCGGAGCCGGTCCCACGGCGGACGGCGTCTGCGACTGTGTCACGAACTTCCGCCCTCGATGTCGCCGAACCGTCCGGGGTGCGGCCAGTGGTGCGGCCACGGCCGAGCTGCAGGGCCCGACTCTTCTTCGGACACAGGGCGCCTCGGTCGCCCCGCCGGAATCGCCATGTGGCCTTCGTCTCGCTTCGGGGGTCTCAGTGCTTTCGTCGGTATCTCGTCCGCCGATGACGACAGCGGCCGCGCACGAGCTGTCGAAGGAGGTCACAGCACTGTGAGCGGAGACGCTCGGCGGCAATACCGCAGCCCGGAAGACAATATCTGTGGCCGCAAAGTGAGAAATCGATGCGGCGCACGAGAAATATTCCTGAGGCGACAGGCGGCGCAGAATTATTTATCGAGCGGGGCCGATGTCGACGTGCTACTGTCGACGTCAGTTGCAGGTGTGGTTGCCAGAAGGTTTTCCGACGGCTGATCATCACGGCGACACGGAATCCGCACAGGGCGTATTCCTGACACCGTCTCCGAAGGAGAAACAAAATGGCTACTGGCACCGTGAAGTGGTTCAACGCGGAAAAGGGCTTCGGCTTCATCGAGCAGGACGGCGGCGGCCCCGACGTCTTCGCCCACTACTCGAACATCGCCGCCCAGGGCTTCCGTGAGCTGCTCGAGGGCCAGAAGGTGACGTTCGACATCGCGCAGGGCCAGAAGGGCCCGACGGCCGAGAACATCGTTCCCGCCTGACGCACCGGCACTGACGCAGACTTCGCCGCCGGGACCCGCACCTGGGGGTGCGGGTCCCGGCGTGCTTTATTTTCAGGGTGATTCGACCCTGTCATTTTCGGCTCGTTCTCGCGATTCTCTGCGCCGCTCATTTCGCTGCGGAAATTCCTTGATACGTGCCCACGTCGAGGAAGGTTCCGCATGAACCACGCACGCACAACTCGCACGTACGACCGCTTCGGAGGAAGTGCTGCCGCAGGCCGCTCCGGCGTTCCGCGCCGTTCCAGCGGTCGCGGAAACCGGCGGCCCGCGCAGGGCGAGTTCGCGCTACCGAAGACGGTCACGCCGGCGTTGCCCGCTGTCGAGTCGTTCGCCGATCTCGTCATGCCGGCGCCGTTGCTGACCACGCTCGGCCAGGAAGGCGTGACCGTACCGTTTCCGATCCAGGCGGCGACTCTGCCGAACTCCCTGGCCGGCCGTGACGTACTCGGCCGCGGCCGCACCGGGTCGGGCAAGACCCTCGCCTTCGGCCTTGCCGTGCTGGCCCTTACGGCGGGCCGGCGCGCCGAGCCGCGCCGGCCACTCGCCCTCGTCCTCGTCCCCACCCGTGAGCTGGCCCAGCAGGTCACCGACGCGCTCACTCCCTACGCCCGCTCCGTGCGCCTGCGGCTCGCCACCGTCGCCGGCGGAATGTCCATCGGCAGGCAGGCCGGGGCGCTGCGCGCCGGTGCGGAGGTGGTCGTCGCGACGCCCGGTCGGCTCAAGGACCTCATCGACCGGGGCGACTGCCGGCTCGCCGACGTCGGCATCACGGTTCTCGACGAGGCCGACCAGATGGCCGACATGGGTTTCATGCCCCAGGTCACCGCCCTGCTCGACCAGGTGCGCCCCGAGGGCCAGCGGTTGCTCTTCTCAGCCACTCTGGACCGCAACGTCGACGTGCTGGTCCGCCGCTACCTGACCGACCCGGTGGTCCACTCCGTCGACCCGTCGGCCGGTGCCGTCACCACGATGAAGCACCACGTACTCCATGTGCATGACGCCGACAAGCACCGCACGACCACCGAAATCGCGGCCCGGGACGGCCGGGTCATCATGTTCCTGGACACCAAGCACGCCGTGGACCGGCTGACCAAGCACCTGCTGAACAGCGGTGTCCGCGCCGCGGCCTTGCACGGTGGCAGGTCCCAGCCGCAGCGCACCCGGACCCTGGCACAGTTCAAGGACGGTCACGTCACGGTCCTGGTGGCCACCAATGTCGCGGCCCGCGGCATCCACGTCGACAGCCTCGACCTGGTCGTCAACGTGGATCCGCCCAGCGACCACAAGGACTACCTGCACCGTGGCGGCCGTACGGCCCGCGCCGGCGAGTCCGGCAGCGTCGTCACCCTCGTGACCCCCGACCAGCGCCGCGGCATGAGCCGGCTGATGGCTTCGGCCGGCATCACCCCGCACATCACCCCGGTCCGCTCGGGCGAGGCGGAACTGAGCCGCATCACGGGTGCCCAGGCGCCCTCCGGCGTCCCGGTGGTCATCACCGCTCCGGTCCTGGAACGCCCCCGCCGCGTGTCTTCGCCGTCCCGGGGCCGCCGGGGCCGTACCGGCCAGGGCCGAACCGCCGACGCGGGGACGCGCCGCAGGGCGCAGCTGCGGCCCGGCAGCGAATCGGCTGCCTAGTGCCCCGGCGCGGTGCCCGGACCACTGTGGTCTCCCAGGGACCGCAACGGTCACGAAACCGAGCAACTCTTACCGCAGGAGGCACCGTTGACGTCAATTCAGACGCAGTACCGCATGCAGGACCCCGCCCCCGTGACCCTGGCCGACGACATCGAAGCGTACGGGCCTCGGGTGTGTGACGACATGACCGTCGAGGTGGCTCTGGCCGTCATGTCGGGCGCCCGTGTCGAGTACCTGACCGTGTGCGACGGGGACGACCAGAGCACGGACTTGATCACTCGGGTCCGGCTCGCCGTTGTCCGCGACAGTCCCACGTACACGGACCGGATCCGGCTGCGGGACGTCCTCGAGGGATCGCCGCCCTCGCCCGGCGCCCGCCCCGGCGACGTCGGTGGGTACGTCCGAGTCCCGGGCGTCCTCGCCTTCTCCCGCTGATCCGCCGCCCCCGGACAGCTCGGTTTCCTCCCCCCGCGACTTCTCCCCTGGAAGGCATCATGCGCTGCGTCATCGCCCGGTACCCGTTCGACCTCAGCAGGACCGGGGTGCTGGCCTCTATGAAGAGTGTCAGGCCCGAGATCGTCACGGGTGAGTCCGTGACGATCGGCCGCCGCCGCTACCCCGTCAAGCAGGTGGGTCAGGTCATCACGCGACAGGACCGCCGCGACTTCACCGCCGGCGAAGTCACCCGGGCCATGGTGCGCCTCGGCTTCACCTGCCACGACCGCCCCGAGGCCGCGCCCGTGGGCGTTCCCACTCCGCTCCGGACCGCGTCGGCACTGCTCGGCGGCGCCGGCCCCATGGACGTATGAGTAAAGGCGCCAAACCGACCTGAGGATCCCGGTGGGGGGGGGGGGGGGGCGGGGGGGGGGGGGGGGGGGCCCCCCCGCGGGGGGGGGGGGGGGGTTAGATAAAAGGGGCGGGGCGCATCACCGCCACCCCCCCCCCTGGGCCCCCGGGGGGGGGCCCCCCCCCCCGGGGGCGGCCGGGCCCCCCACCGCTGTCTCGTCGTCCGCTGGAAAACTCCTGGCCGGGCCGGGACACGGGGCGGAGACAACGTCTCACCCGTCGAAGTAGCTGAGATCACCCACGGTCCATGCGCTGACGTCCTTGATCGCGACTCGGTACATGCCGCCCGTCTCCGGGATCCCGAGGCTGCCCTGCAGGATCCGGGCGAGATGGAAGTGCAGATGCGTGGGTGCCTCGCCGCGACCGGGCCTCTTCGCTCGCTGCCCGCGGGCGAAGACGTCCGAGAACGGGCCGAGACGGTCCGAGTCCTTCAGGACCTCCGCCACCCGCTCTCGCCACACGGCCTCAGGAGCCAGCCGACCGGTGATGACGGCACCGCCGACGACCACGGTCAGCGACATCTGATTGCTTCGCTCGGACTCCACCGCGGCGGAGATGGCGACGAGCAGCTCATCAGGGTTCGACATGACAGCAGAGCTTACGACTTGTGGGAGCCATTTCCGCAGGTGGCAGGTTTCTTCCTCCGCCGGAAGGGTGAAATCTACCTTTGACAGAGTAGACATTCATTCCTGGCGTGGTTACGCTTCAACTTGCAGAGACGGTCGAACAAGACCCGCCAGACACGAACTGGCGGGTGGATGAAACGAAGTTCGCAGTCAGTGCGGCTCTCGAGCCTCGAAGCCAAGGTGTTCCCAGGACGGTGACGGGACTGGGAGCCGCACTGGGCGGCTCGCACGTCGAGGAGCTGCCAACAGCGGTACCAGTTCCCACAGTGGTTGGTTCAGAGAGGAACGGAGGAGCAGACGCCATCAGGATCGCCCGGGCCCGAGAAGCACTCGGCCCGGGTACCGCAAGACCCCGGAATGGATGGTGGTCCCCGGTCACGCAGCTGCGATCCCCCCGCTCCGCCCCTGCCGGACCGGGTAGCGGAAACAGAAGGTCGGCACAGCAGTAGGGCCGACAGATGGTGTTGAATTTCCTTCGGGGCCCGGGGGGGGGGGGGGCCCCCCGCGCCCCCCCCGCCGGGGGAACACCCGGGGGTAGAAAAACCACCACAAACGCGGGATATAAAAAAAAAAACACCCCAA
>NZ_JBHYKH010000055.1:8325-28019 GCF_042741275.1 Streptomyces sp. NPDC058964 | reverse complement strand
GAGTGTTTTGTGATAAACCCTCTCGTCGCCTAACTCCCGGGATTAGAGGTCGGTCCCCACACCACCCCCCTCCTTTTTGTCCGGTGTGTCCGTGGGGGCGGTGGGAGCCTCGTCCTGGGCGCCCTGCGGCCGCGCGGAGTACGAGCGCCGGGATCCCGACCCCGGACTCGACCGCCTCGTCCAGCCCGTGCTCGTCGACGAACCGTCCGCCGCCGAGGTGCGCGACATCCTCCGTGGCGTCCGCGGGCGACTGGAGGCCCACCACGACGCGGTCCTCACCGACAGGGCCCTGGAAGCCGCCGGCGCGCTCGCCCGCGACCGCGTCCCCGATCACTCGCTCCCGGGATCGGCCGTCGACCTGCTGGACGAGGCCGCGGCCCTGGCCCGGACGCGTGCCGCGCGGTCGGACCCTCCGGCGGACGCCCCCGTGCGGGTCACCGAGGCCGAGGTCACCCAGGCCCTGGCCGCCCGCTCGGGCATCCGCGCCTCCGTCCCTCTCCGCACCACGACACCCCAGGCCGGCCCGCTCGCCCAGCACGACCCGTCCATCTGGTCCCTGAGCTGACCGGGCACGCCCGGCCCCGCACACCTAGCGTGAACCCATGGACCTGAAACTCAAGCAGTGCTTCATCGCCGTCGACGACCACGACAAGGCCCTCGCCTTCTACGTCGACGTACTCGGCCTGGAGGTACGCAACGACGTGGGCTTCGAGGGAATGCGATGGGTGACGGTCGGCTCACCGCTCCAGCCCGACGTGGAGATCGTGCTGGAGCCGCCCGCGGCCAGCCCGGACATCTCCCCCGCCGACAAGCAGGCGATGGCGGAGCTGCTCGCCAAGGGCGTGCTGCGCGGGGTCATCTTCACCACGGCGGACTGCGACGCCCTGTACGAACGCGTCCGGGAGTCCGGCGCGGACGTGCTCCAGGAGCCGACGGACCAGCCCTACGGGGTGCGCGACTGCGCGTTCCGGGACCCCGCCGGGAACATGCTGCGGTTCCTGCAACGGGCGGACGACTGAGATTCCCGAGAGGCCGGAGGGCCGCATTGCCTACGATCACCCCATGAGCATCCGCTGGACCTACGCCTTCATCGATCGCCCGGCCGGCCGGCTCGACCGGTCGCGGACGTTCTGGACGGCCGTCACCGGCACCCGTCTCTCCGGACTCCGGGGCGATCGAGAGGAGTTCGTGACGCTCGTACCGGAGAACGGCGCGGACGCCTGTGCGAAGGTCCAGGGAGTGCTCTCCGGCGCGGGCGGCGCGCATCCCGACTTCGCGGTCGAGGACGTGCCGCGGTTCGTGAAGGCGGCCCGGGAACTGGGCGCCGGGACGGCCGCGGAGCACGACGGGTGGGCCGTACTGCGTTCACCCGCCGGGCAGTTGTTCTGTGCGGTGCCGTGGCACGGGGAGGCGGTACGGCCGCCGGTGGTGGCCGGCAGCCGGCTGGACCAGGTGTGCCTGGACATCCCGCCGTCCGGGTACGAGGCCGAGACCGCCTTCTGGGCCGGACTGACCGGCTGGGACCTGCTGTCCGGCTCGCTGCCGGAGTTCCGGGTGCTCAGGCCGCCACCGGGCCTTCCCGTCCGGATCCTCCTCCAGCGGCTCGGCGAGGAGCGGCCCGCCTCCGCCCATGTCGACCTGGCCTGCGCGGACATCGAGGAGACCCGCGCCCGCCATGCGGGCCTGGGCGCCACCCTCGTCGCCCACGGGCCCCACTGGACGGTGATGCGCGACCCGGCGGGCGGTACGTACTGCCTGACCGGACGCGATCCGCAGACGGGCGCCCTGCCGTAGCCGGTCAGCGACGCACGGTCGAGTGCACGCAGACGGCCAGTACCGGCCCGCCGGAACGGGACGCGAACGCCGACGGGCACGCGGTGCCGTCCACGTCCTGCCCGAGCAGCGGTGCGGGTGAGTCGTGGGTCTCTTCCCAGCCGTACGGCCCCCGCGGCTGGGTCGAGCCCTGCAGCCAGAGCGTGAGTCCTCCCCCGGCTCCCACGGCCACCGCCCACACCACGACCGCCCACCGCCACAGCCGACGGCGCCTGTCCCCCTCCTCGGTCATCCCCAGGGCTCCACATCCACCACGGCGTCCACCGGGACGGGCCCGTACACGTGGGGGAACTCCTCGCCGTCCGGTTTCATGGCCTCGTACTTGACGGGTGCGCCGACCAGGGCCGGGTCCACGACCAGGACCACCAGGTCGTCCGGGCCGTCGTAGGAGCCGTACAGGAAGTCGGCCACGCGCGGGAGCTGGTCGCGGGTGGAGAAGTGGATGAAGCCCACCTCCTGGAGCGTGCGGCCGCGGGTCGCGATCTCGTAGGTGCCGCGCTCGCGGGCCGCGTCCCACAGGGAGCGTTCGGTGATGTGCAGGATGTACGGCAGTTTCGGCATGCGGCCACGCTACGGTCTCGGCCGGCCCGCCCGCCCCTGCGGATGGCACCGTTCCGGCAGGCTGGGCATCGGACCACGTCCAGGCGGTGCCCGCTCATGGGTCCGCTCCTTCGTTCCGGCCGCCCGCCATGGGCGGCTCTCGCAGGGGACGCCGGAGCCGGGCCGGGATTCTCGACGCGCTCAGGACTTTTCCGAGGGGGCGGGGCCGGGCTGCTGCTCCGGCCGTTCGGCGACGGGGTCGACGCAGGCCTCGCACTCGGGGTTGTGGCAAGGGCCGGCAACCCACAGCGGGACCCAGGCGCCGAGCGTCTTGTGCCGCCGTACGACCGTCTCGACGGGCTGTCCGCAGGCGGGACAGGCATGACCTTCGCTGTCCATGTCCTCAGGGTAGGACCGGCCGGGCCTCAGCGCTTCCTGCTGTACGTCCGCACCAGCACCCCGTTCCCGAACGTGCGCACCGACTCCAGGGCGAAGTCGGTGACGGCGAAGCCGCTGCCGAACATCGGCATACCGGAGCCGTACACCTGCGGGTAGGTCTTGATGACGAGTTCGTCGATCTCGTCGAGCAGTGCGCCGGCGAGTTGGGAGCCACCGCAGAGCCAGATGCCGAGATCGCCGGCCTCGGCCTTCAACTCGCGCACGGCGGCGACCAGATCACCGTCGATCAGTGTCACGGCGGGGTCGGGCGAGGTGCCGAGGCTGCGGGAGGCGACGTATTCGCGCAGATGCCCGTAGGGACTGGTGACGCCGATGTCCAGGGCGAGCCGGTAGCTTCCGCGCCCCTGGATCACGGTGTCGAAGTGCTTGTTCTCGGCACCCTCGACGCCGAGCGGCCCGCGCCCCTGGGCCGCGATGGTCTCGGGGTACGTCGAGGTCAGGTACCCGAGGAACTCCTCGTCAAGGAAGCCGAACATGGAGGAGGCATCGCCCTTCGGATCTCCGATGAAGCCGTCGATGGAGCAGGCGATGAAGTAGGTGAGCTTACGCAAGCGGGACTCTTTTCGTGGGCTGCGGTCGCGTTGATAACTACGGTTGTAGTACTTCAACCGCAGTGGCTGCAAGCGCTTTTCCCAGGACACCCACAAGTGGGAGAGGAGATTCCGAACGACGGAAATTCCGGCGGCAGGGTGAGCGGCACCGGGACACTCGTAACAGTGCGCGGGTGCGGGCCTAGCTCTCCTGCGGACAGGCAGAGCCCTCTCGCGGTCGCAGCGGTCGGGGGCACGCCGGAGGAACACGGCGCCCAAGCCCCGGCCCTCGACCAACGCCGCTCGTAAGGCCACTGAGCCCAACCAGGACAGAAGGCGGGCCCCGCACGCCGGGGGGATGTGCGGGACCCGCCGGGCCGGAGCCCCCGGTGGCCGTGCGGGGTCAGGAACCGCGCGGTCCCGGAGACTCCGGGGTCTGTCGGGCGCAGACCGGCTCAGGTGCTGCGCCGCGTCACGAACTCGGCCAGGGCGAGCAGACCGTCCGCCGACTCGGGGTCGGGAACCGCACGGGCCAGCTGGTGCACCGCCCGGCCCATCCGGTCGGCGGCCTGGTCCTGCGCCCAGTCACGGCCGCCCGCCCGCTCCACGGCCAGCATCGTGTGTTCCAGGCCCTCCTCCTCGTACGGCAGCGCGTACAGCTCGGCGAGTTCGGCCGCCGCCGGCGTGCCGGAGGTCAGCGCGGCGACCACGGGCAGCGACTTCTTGCGGGCGGCGAGGTCGGCGCCGGCCGGCTTGCCGGTGCGGCTCGGGCCACCCCATATGCCGATGACATCGTCGATCAGCTGGAAGGCGAGCCCGGCCTGGCGGCCGAACGCGTCCAGCGCCGCGACATCGTCCTCCCCCGCCCCCGCGTACAGCGCGCCGAGGGCGCAGGCGCATCCGAGGAGCGCTCCGGTCTTGGCCTCCGCCATGGCGAGCACCTCGTCGAGGGTGACCTCGGTGGGACCGCGCTTCTCCATGGCCGTGTCCGCGTGCTGACCCGCGCACAGCTCGACGACACAGTCGGCGAGGCGTGCGGCCGCCGCCCCGGAGGCCGGGTGCGGATCCTCGGCGAGCAGCCTGAGCGCCAGCGCCTGCAGGGCGTCCCCGGCAAGAATCGCGTCGGCGTCGCCGAACACGGTCCACGCCGTGGGCCGGTGCCTGCGGGAGGTGTCCCGGTCCATGACGTCGTCGTGCAGCAGTGTGAAGTTGTGCACCAGCTCCACCGCCGCGGCAGCCCGGACGGCCGCCGACCGCGCCCGCGGTCCGCCCAGCGCGGCGGCCGCGGCGAGGACGAGCGCGGGCCGTATCGCCTTTCCCGCACTGCCCGCCGCCGGGGTGCCGTCCGCCTGCTCCCACCCGAAGTGGTAGCGCGCGACGCGGCGCATCGAAGCGGGCAGCGACTCCACGGCCGCGCGCAGTTCGGGGTCGACGGACACCCGGGCCCGGTCCAGGATCGCCACAGCCTCGTGCCCGTCGGCCGGGCCCGAACCGCCCTCCCCGGCGGGCCTGGGCCGCTGAAGTGTCTCCAGCACCCCGGGAATCCGCGGTGCCCCCCTCGGGCGCCGTTTCGTCTCCGTCAAGAACTCGGCCATGGGTCCCCCTCGCGGCGACGGCGGACGGTGGCGCTTCCGCTCCGACTGGACGCGTACCCGGAGGAACTACCCGCCCGGAGGGGCGGAGACACGGCCGCGAAGTGCGGAAACGTCACCTCCAGCGTCCGATCTCGACATTTTCGAGCACACCGAGCGCGTCCGGCACCAGCACGGCTGCCGAGTAGTAGGCCGTGACCAGGTAATTGATGATGGCCTGTTCGTTGATCCCCATGAAGCGGACGGACAGACTCGGCTCGATCTCGTCGGGAATCCCGGCCTGCCTCAGCCCGATGACGCCCTGCTCCTCCTCGCCGGTACGCATGGCGATGATCGATGTCGTGCGCTCCGGGGTGACCGGGATCTTGTTGCACGGATAGATCGGCACCCCGCGCCAGGTGGGGATACGGTTGCCACCGATCTCGACGGTCTCCGGGACGAGCCCGCGCTTGTTCAGCTCCCGGCCGAACGCGGAGATCGCGCGCGGGTGGGCCAGGAACAGCTTGGTGCCGCGCCGGCGGCTGAGCAGCTCGTCCATGTCGTCCGGGCTGGGCACGCCGTCGTGCGGCTGGAGCCGCTGTTCGTACTCGCAGTTGTGCAGAAGTCCGAAGTTCCGGTTGTTGACCAGCTCGTGCTCCTGGCGCTCCTTCAGCGCCTCGACCGTCAGCCTGAGCTGCTGCTCGGTCTGGTTCATCGGCTGGTTGTAGAGGTCGGCCACGCGCGTGTGGATGCGCAGCACGGTCTGGGCGATGCTCAGCTCGTACTCCCGCGGCCGGGCCTCGTAGTCGACGAAGGTGTGCGGGATGTCCGGCTCGCCGCTGTGGCCGGCCGCGAGTTCGACCGCCTTCTCGCCGTACTTGTTGGTGCGCTGCTCGGGGATCGAGCGAAGGTCGTGGAGATGACCGCGCAGTGACTCGGCCCGCTCCGCGACCTGGTCGAAGTCATGGCGGGACAGGATCAGCACCGTGCAGGCGGTGCCCGCACGGGCCGTGTACTCCCAGATGGCGTCCGGGTCGAGCAGCGCCTGCTCGCCGAAGTAGGCACCGTCGGCGAGGACGCCGAGGACCGCGTCGTCGCCGTACGGGCCCGTGCCGATCTTCTCGACCCTGCCGTGGGCCAGCAGGAACACCTCGTCGGTCCGGCTGCCGAACGAGGCGATCACCTCGCCCGGCGCGAAGTCCCGCTGCCGGCAGCGGGACGCGAGTTCCGACAGGACCGCCCCGTCCTCGTACGACCGCAGGGCCGGCAGCTCGCCCAGTTCGGCCGGGATGACCTCGACGCGGTCGCCGGTCTTCACGAAGGTGACGCGGCCGTCGCCGACCGCGTACGTCAGTCGCCGGTTCACCCGGTACGTGCCGCCCTGCACGTTCACCCATGGCAGCGTCCGCAGCAGCCAGCGGGAGCTGATCTCCTGCATCTGGGGTGCGGACTTGGTGGTGGTGGCCAGGTTCCGCGCGGCCGCCGTGTCCAGAGACTGCTGCGGCTTGCCCTGATCCGCGCGGACCTCTTCGCCTACCGACATAAGGACATACCCTCCCGGTCATGCGCTGGCACCGAACTGCGCCACGCATCGGCATCGTGACCAGCCTCGCTCACGGAGCGTGCTCGCACCATTACCCGAAAGAGCGGGAATGGATCATCGTACGACTGGGCAGGCAGAGGGACCGGGTGCGGCGCAGGCCCACGCCGTGGCACTTGTCCGGATCGGCTCGCACAGCGTGCGAACGATCTGGTCCATGACGTCCGGTTTGCAGTAGAAGCAGCGGTACGCGGCGGCCATGTTCCGTGGCCCCGGAGTACAGCGCGAAGGAGGCGTGCATGGCCTCACCCATGTCCGCGAGCGGCTTTCTGGACGCCTTGCGAGCGGAGGGACTCACGATCGTCGAGGTCGGCCACTGGGAGCACCACAACCGCAACCACAAGGGGCCGTGGGGTCCCGTCCACGGTGTGATGATCCATCACACCGTGACCACGGGCCGCGATCGGACGGTGGACCTCTGCCGGGACGGGCGCCCGGACCTGCCGGGCCCGCTGTGCCACGGTGTGATCACCAAGGACGGAACGGTCCACCTCGTCGGTTACGGCCGCGCCAACCACGCCGGGCTCGGCGACGACGACGTGCTGCGCGCGGTGATCGCGGAGAGGGGGCTGCCCCGGGACAACGAGTCGAACACCGACGGCAACCGGCACTTCTACGGCTTCGAGTGCGAGAACCTCGGCGACGGGGCCGACCCCTGGCCCGAGGTCCAGCTGGAGGCGATCACGCGGGCGTCGGCGGCGATCTGCCGCCACCACGGGTGGACGGAGCTGTCCGTCATCGGGCACCGGGAGTGGCAGCCGGGGAAGAACGACCCGCTGGGGTTCACCATGGCGTCGCTGCGGGAACGGATCAGGGCCCGGCTGACCCATGCCCCCGACGGCGGCCGCGCCAGGACCCGGAAGGCGGTCGAGACCGAATTCGGAGAGGGGCTGGTCCGGGAATCGGAGAGCGACTGAACCGGGGACCGGAGAGCTGCCGGCACGGCCGCGGAGCGGCTGAGGCAGCGACCGCCGCGCGGCCCGCCCATCCGCAGGCCGGGCGGGTGAGAATGGCCGGGTGACCAGCGCCGACACTCCCGATCCCGATCCCGCCACGCTGCGCCCCCGGCTCCCCTCACCTCTTCGGGAGATCGACGACGACCGCTTCGCGCGGCACGGCGTGCGTCTCCTGCTCAAGCGCGACGACCTGATCCACCCGGAGCTGATCGGCAACAAGTGGCGCAAGCTGGTGCCGAACATCGAGGCGGCGGCGGGACGCGCGCTGATCACCTTCGGCGGGGCCTACTCCAACCATCTGCGCGCCACGGCCGCCGCGGGCCGTCTCCTCGGTCTGCGCACGGTGGGCGTCGTCCGCGGCCAGGAGCTGGCCGACCGCCCCCTCAACCCCTCCCTGGCCCGGTGCGCGGCCGACGGTATGCGGCTGCACTTCGTCGACAGGGCGACGTATCGACGAAAGGCCGAGCCGGAGACTCTCGAAGCGGTCCTGCGCACGGCCGGTGCCGGGGACGCGTACGTCGTCCCGGAGGGCGGCAGCAACACCGCCGCCGTACGTGGCTGCCAGGCCCTCGGCGAGGAGATGCGGGGCCACGCCGACGTCGTCGCCCTCGCCTGCGGCACCGGCGGCACCCTCGCCGGGCTGGCCGCCGGTCTCGCCCCGCAGCAGCGCGCGCTGGGCATCCCCGTCCTCAGGGGCGGCTTTCTGACGGCCGACATACAGGCTCTGCAGGAACGGGCCTTCGGCGCCCGGCGCGGCACCTGGTCCCTCGACGACCGCTTCCACTTCGGCGGCTACGCCCGTACCACCCCCGAGCTCGACGCCTTCGCCGAGGACTTCGAGCGGCGGCACGGACTGCCCGTCGAGCGTCTCTATGTCGCCAAACTGCTCTACGGTCTCGCTGTCCTGGCGGCCGAAGGGGCGTTCCCGCGCGGCACGACCGTCGCGGCGGTCGTCACCGGCCGCCCCTTCCCCGACGCCTAGCCGGGCCCCGTACGCCTCAGGCCGCCTCCCGGTAGGCCGCCGCCTCCTCCAGGTCGAGCCTGCGCAGGAGATTGCGGAGCATCTCGTCGTCGATGTAGCGGTGGTCCCGCAGCTTGACGAACACCTCGCGCTCGGCGCTGATCATCTCCCGGGACAGCCGGCGGTAGGTGTCGTCGACCGTCTCGCCGGTGACCGGATTGACCTGGCCGAGCCGCTCCCAAACGGCATTCCGGCGGCGTTCCAGGACCATGCGGAGCCGGTCGGCCAGCGGTGGGGGCAGGGCGTTGCGCTCATCGGAGAGGAGGTCGTCGAGGCACTGTTCGGCGGCCCGGGAGGCCTGCGCCTGGGCGTTGGCCTCGGCGAGCGTCTCGGCCTGCGCGTCGTGGCCGGGGAACTTCAGCAGGCGGATCAGCGGCGGCAGCGTCAGGCCCTGCACCACCAGCGTCCCGATGACCGTCGTGAAGGTCAGGAACAGGATCAGGTTGCGCTGCGGGAAGGGGGCGCCGCCATGCACCGTGAGCGGGATGGAGAAGGCGACGGCCAGGGACACCACACCCCGCATCCCGGCCCACGAGGTGACCATCGCGCCCCTCCAGGTGGGGTCCGCCTCGCGTTCCCTGATCCGGGCCGACAGCCGTGGAAGGAAGGTCGCCGGGTAGACCCATACGAACCTGGCGACGACGACCACGAGGAAGAGGGCCACCGCGTACCAGGTGGCGTCGGCGCCCTCGTACGCCCCGAGACCCCTGAGGACGACCGGCAACTGCAGGCCGATCAGCGCGAAGACCGCCGACTCCAGGACGAAGGCGACCATGTTCCACACCGCCTCCTCCTGGAGGCGGGTGGCGAAGTCGACCTCCCACGCGCGGTGCCCCAGGTAGAGGGCGACGACCACGACCGCGAGGACGCCGGAGGCGTGCAGCTGCTCGGCGACGCCGTACGCGACGAACGGGATCAGCAGGGAGAGCGTGTTCTGGAGCAGGGGCTCCTTCAGATGGGTGCGCAGCCAGTGGATGGGAGCCATCAGCACCAGGCCGACCCCGACGCCGCCGACGGCCGCGAGCAGGAACTCGCCGATCCCGCCGATCCAGGTGGCGCCCTCGCCGACGGCGGCGGCCAGGGCCACCTTGTAGGCGGTGATCGCGGTGGCGTCGTTGAGCAGGGACTCCCCCTGGAGGATGGTCGTGATCCGGGAGGGAAGCCCCACCCGGCGCGCGACCGCCGTCGCCGCCACCGCGTCCGGCGGCGCCACGACCGCGCCCAGCACCAGCGCCGCCGTCAGCGGCATCCCCGGCACGATCAGATAGACCGCCCAGCCGACGACGAAGGTCGCGAAGAGCACGTACCCCACCGAGAGCAGCGCCACCGGCCGCAGCTGCGCGCGCAGATCGAGGTACGAGCTGTCGGTCGCCGAGGTGTACAGCAGCGGTGGCAGCAGGAGCGGCAGCACGACTTCGGGGTCGAGGGTGTAGTCGGGCACCCCCGGGACGTACGAGATCACCAGACCGACAGCGACCAGCAGCAGCGGCGCGGGCACCGGGGTGCGCCGGGCCGCCCCGGCCACCGCCGCACTGCCCGCCACCAGCAACAGCAGCGGCATCACGTCCATGTCTCGCCCGCCCTCATTTTCCGCGCGGCCACCCGCACACCCGTCGTAATCTGGCAATCATGAAACAGTGCACGCACTCCGACGCGCTGCCGCACCCCGAACCCGAGCCCCAGAACGCGACCTGTCCGGAGTGTCTCGCGGAGGGCACGCACCCGGTGCAACTGCGGTTGTGTCTCAGCTGTGGCCACGTCGGCTGCTGCGACTCCTCGCCGGGGAGACATGCCACCGGGCACCACAAGGAGTCCGGTCACCCCGTGATGCGGACCTTCGAGCCCGGTGAGGACTGGCGGTGGTGCTTCGTCGACCACGTACTCGTGTGACCCTGGTTCCAGAAGGTTCGACGGTCTGACGTCTGGGTACGTCAATCCGGCGCGCGCTCTTCCCATTTGGGCCCGCAGGCCCCTAGACACGGAGCGTATCCACAGCTTTACTGTGAGTGACGCCAGGGGGTTGGGGTCCCGGGGACAGGAAAGTTCGGAGCGCGATAGCGTCACCGCTGAACCACGTATCGCGTTAACCCGGGGGGCGACCCTCGGCCCCCGAGAAGCTTGTACCACCATGGAGGTGAGGGTGTCCCAGATCGCAGGCGAGCCCGCGACCCAGGACTTCGTGGAAGTCCGGCTGCCGGCTGCGGGTGCCTACCTGTCGGTGCTGCGGACGGCCACGGCCGGCCTCGCGGCCCGTTTGGACTTCACCCTGGACGAGATCGAGGACCTGCGCATCGCGGTGGACGAGGCCTGCGCGATCCTGCTCCAGCAGGCCGTGCCCGGCTCGGTGCTCAGCTGTGTCTTCCGACTCGTCGACGATTCGCTCGAGGTCACGGTGTCGGCCCCGACGACGGACGGCCACGCGCCATCCCGGGACACCTTCGCCTGGACCGTGCTGTCGGCCCTGGCGGGCAAGGTCTCCTCGGCCGTCGACGAGGACAAGACCGTGTCGATCAGCCTCTACAAACAGCGCGGCGCGGGACCCGGGCCGGCGTGAGGGACGGGGACGGGCCGGTGCGGGACGAAGAGCGCGGCACACGGGAGCTGCCGGCCGAGGGCGCAGGCTCTGCGGACGGTTCCCGACGCATGGCTGACGGCATCGACGGCATCCCCGAGCAGGCCAGGCCGCACCCGGAGGACGACTCCGTGGAGGCCGGCTTCGAAGGTGCCGTGCAGAGCGCGCCTCCGGAAGGACGGAACGGGGTCGTGTCCCCGGTCCACGGGGGTGCCCCCGCTCGAGCGAAGCCGAGAGTGGGGGAGGAGGCGAAGGCTCGGGGAAGGGCGACGGGCGGGACGATGAGCGAGCACGAACGGGACGACGAAGTGGGCGCGCAGGTCGCACCGGGTCTGCAGGGTGCGCAGCACGACCCGCAGGACCGCAGCGGAGCCCGCGCTATGTTCGTCGAGCTGCGCAAACTGAAGGACGGCAGCCCCGAGTACGCGGAGCTGCGCAACCAGCTCGTCCGTATGCACCTGCCGCTCGTCGAACACCTCGCGCGCCGGTTCCGCAACCGCGGTGAACCGCTCGACGACCTCACCCAGGTCGCCACCATCGGCCTGATCAAGTCGGTGGACCGTTTCGACCCGGATCGCGGCGTGGAGTTCTCCACGTACGCCACGCCTACGGTCGTCGGCGAGATCAAGCGGCACTTCCGGGACAAGGGCTGGGCGGTCCGCGTCCCCCGTCGTCTCCAGGAACTGCGCCTGGCGCTCACCACGGCCACGGCCGAGCTCTCCCAGCAGCACGGCCGCTCACCCACGGTCCACGAACTCGCCGAGAAGCTCGCCATCTCGGAGGAGGAGGTGCTGGAGGGCCTGGAGTCGGCCAACGCGTACTCCACCCTCTCCCTGGACGTCCCCGACACCGACGACGAGTCCCCGGCCGTCGCGGACACCCTTGGCGCCGAGGACGAGGCGCTGGAGGGCGTCGAGTACCGCGAGTCGCTGAAGCCGCTCCTGGAGGACCTCCCGCCGCGCGAGAAGCGGATCCTCCTGCTGCGTTTCTTCGGCAACATGACCCAGTCCCAGATCGCCCAGGAGGTCGGCATCTCCCAGATGCACGTCTCCCGTCTGCTGGCCCGGACCCTGGCCCAGCTCCGGGAGAAGCTGCTGGTCGAGGAGTAGCGGACACGCCGGGACGGGAGCGGCCACGAACACCGACACGTCCCGCGACCGCCCCACACCACCGAAGGGGCCACACTCTCGGCCCACGAAGCGTGTGCAACCGCCGTCCCACTCCCGACGGCAACCGCTACCCGCACCCGGGACGGCCCCGCTCACTCACGACGGTGAGGCGCCCCCTGGGCTCACGACGACTGCCGGGGCACTCCCGATGCGGGCCCTGCCTCTCGTCGGCCGCTCGGCGCACGTCGCGGCCGGCAAAGAGGTGGCGGCCCGGAAAACGCAAACGTCGGCCGACGGCGACCCTCGGCTACCGCGTGGGCTCCTGCGCACGTCCCGGTCCCCGGATCCCCAGGGCCCGGGTCGTGGCCGGGCTCAGCAGCAGCACCAGCGACGTCACCGCCACGACGGCCAGCACGATGCCGGCCGGAACGGCGATGCTGTCGGCCTGGAGGAGGCTGTAGGCAGGGACGAGGGCCATGATCGAGGTGATCACGGCGGGACCCCGGCTCCAGCCGCGGCGAAGCAGCAGCCCGCGGGCGGCCAGCAGGGGCAGCAGGGCGAGGACGACCAGCGTGATGGCCAGAGTCACGGCCTGCTGCCTGTCGTCCGGTTCACCGGTGATGCCGAGGACCAGAACCCACACTCCCGCGACCACGAGCGCGAGCCCCTCCAGCGCGGCCAACGCGGCCGCGTACGTCAGGCGGCGCGGGCGGGGGCCGTCCGCTGCGGCGATGTCGGGGGTGGGGTTCTGCTCGCTGCTCACCCCAGAAGGGTAGCCGTCGCCCCACGGCCCCGGGTGTCCAGGCTCACGGCCTTCGCTCTTACCTGATCCCTACCTCGGTCTGGGCCCAGTACCCCCCAGTAGGTACGCTGCAACCCATGCGTGCACTTCTCGTGGTCAATCCGGCGGCAACCACCACAAGCGCACGTACGCGTGACGTGCTGATCCACGCGCTGGCGAGCGAGATGAAACTCGAGGCGGTCACCACCGAGTACCGCGGCCACGCACGCGACCTCGGCCGGCAGGCGGCCGAGAGCGACGACATAGACATGGTGGTCGCCCTCGGCGGTGACGGCACGGTCAACGAGGTCGTCAACGGACTGCTGCACGACGGCCCCGCCCCCGAGCGCCTCCCCGGCCTCGCCGTGGTCCCCGGTGGCTCCACCAACGTCTTCGCCCGTGCCCTGGGCCTGCCGAACGACCCGGTGGAGGCCACCGGTGCCCTGCTGGACGCCCTGCGCGAGGAGCGGGAACGCGTCGTCGGCCTGGGACTCACCTCGGGCACGCCCGGCACCGAGGACGAAGGGGTTCCGGCCCGCTGGTTCACCTTCAACGCCGGCCTCGGCTTCGACGCGGGTGTCGTCGGCCGCGTCGAGCAGCAGCGCGAGCGCGGCAAGAAGTCCACGCACGCGCTCTACGTCCGTCAGGTCGTCCGTCAGTTCCTCGGTGAGCAGCACCGGCGCCACGGCACGATCACGCTCGAGCGCCCCGGTGCGGACCCGGTCACCGACCTCGTCGTCGCCATAGTCTCGAACACGTCCCCTTGGACCTATCTCGGCAATCGCCCGATGTACACGTCACCTAAGGCCTCGTTCGATAAAGGCATTGACGTACTCGGTCTCAGCCGTCTGTCCACGGCCGCGGTTGCCCGGTATGCCACCCAGTTGCTCACTTCGTCCCCCGAGCGGGGCCCTCATGGCAGGCATGCGACCTCCCTGCACGACCTGGACCAGTTCACCTTGCATTCGAAGGTGCCGCTGCCCCTCCAGATGGACGGAGACCACCTCGGGCTGCGTACGAGCGTGACGTTCACAGGCGTACGCCGCGCACTGCGTGTGATTGTGTGAGCGGAACGGGCCAAAGTCCTTTCACTCGAACGTTTAGGCCAGGATCCACCCCATGGAAGTACGGCTGTGACCCAGTCGACACCGAGGAATCAAAAAAAACTTTCCGGAAGGGGTTGTATCCGCCGCTGAGGTTTGCGAGTCTCTACGTGGCGATCGGGACGGCCCGCAAGACCGGCCTCCACTGATCACCAGAACCCCTCTTCAAACCACAGGACCAACGCCGGTGACCCTGGCGGTCGGCCCTTCACTTGTTGAGGGATTCGTGAAAGCGTTCACATTCACAAGCAACCTGCACGTAATACCAAGGAGAGGTAGCAGCCATGGACTGGCGTCACAACGCCGTTTGCCGCGAGGAAGACCCCGAGCTCTTCTTCCCCATCGGCAACACCGGTCCTGCGCTGCTGCAGATCGAGGAAGCCAAGGCCGTCTGCCGTCGCTGCCCCGTTATCGAGCAGTGCCTGCAGTGGGCGCTTGAGTCCGGTCAGGACTCCGGCGTCTGGGGTGGTCTCAGCGAGGACGAGCGCCGCGCCATGAAGCGCCGCGCCGCCCGCAACCGGGCCCGTCAGGCCTCCGCCTGACAACAACCCACCCCGCTCTGACAGCCTGAGCTTGGCGGCGCGTACAGCGAGTACGCATCTCCCGCCCCCGAGCCGCAGCGCGCAGTACCCCCGATGCGCTTAGTAGTAAAGAGCAGCAGCGAGCACTGGCCTCGGACCTGACCAAAGGTCCGAGGCTCTTTGCTTTCCAGAAGAGTCACCCGGGTGCGCGCTACTTCTGCGCCCTCACCGGGATGTCCAGGATCACGCGCGTCCCGCGCCCCGGCGCCGGGACCATGTCGAACGTGCCGCCCAACTCGCCCTCGACCAGGGTCCGCACGATCTGCAGACCCAGGTTTCCCGCGGTCTGCGGGTCGAAGCCCTCGGGCAGGCCCACGCCGTCGTCCTGCACGGTGACCAGGAGGCGGGCCTCCTTACTGGTGCCGCCGCGCACCGCAGAGACCTCGACCGTGCCCGTGTCGCCCTCCCGGAAGCCGTGTTCGAGGGCGTTCTGCAGGATTTCGGTCAGCACCATCGACAGCGGGGTCGCGACCTCGGCGTCGAGTATGCCGAACCTGCCGCTGCGCCGGCCGGCGACCTTGCCGGGCGAGATCTCGGCGACCATCGCGAGCACGCGGTCGGCGATCTCGTCGAACTCCACGCGCTCGTCGAGGTTCTGGGACAGCGTCTCGTGCACGATCGCGATCGAGCCCACGCGCCGTACGGCCTCCTCCAGGGCCTCCCGGCCCCGGTCGGACTCGATGCGCCTCGCCTGGAGGCGCAGCAGGGCGGCGACCGTCTGGAGGTTGTTCTTCACCCGGTGGTGGATCTCCCGGATGGTCGCGTCCTTGGTGATCAACTCGCGTTCGCGGCGGCGAAGTTCGGTGACGTCGCGAAGCAGGACCAGCGAACCGATGCGGGTGCCCTTGGGCTTGAGCGGGATGGCCCGGAACTGGATCACCCCGTCGCGCGCCTCGATCTCGAACTCGCGGGGCGCCCAGCCGCTGGCCACCTTGGCCAGCGCCTCGTCGACCGGCCCGCGGGTCGGGGCGAGTTCGGCGGTGGTCGTGCCCAGGTCCTGGCCGACCAGGTCCGAGGCGAGACCGAGGCGGTGGTAGGCGGACAGGGCGTTCGGGGAGGCGTACTGGACGGTGCCGTCCGCGTCGAGCCGGATGAGGCCGTCGCCGACGCGCGGCGAGGCGTCCATGTCGACCTGCTGGTTCGGGAAGGGGAAGGATCCGGCCGCGATCATCTGCGCCAGGTCGGACGCGCTCTGCAGGTAGGTCAGCTCCAGGCGGCTCGGCGTGCGGACGGTGAGCAGATTGGTGTTGCGGGCGATGACGCCGAGGACCCGTCCCTCCCGTCGTACGGGGATGGACTCGACCCGGACGGGGACCTCCTCGCGCCACTCCGGGTCGCCCTCACGCACGATCCGGCCCTCGTCGAGCGCCGCGTCCAGCATCGGGCGCCGGCCGCGCGGGACCAGGTGGCCGACCATGTCGTCCTGGTAGGAGGTGGGGCCGGTGTTGGGCCGCATCTGGGCGACGGAGACATAGCGGGTTCCGTCGCGGGTGGGGACCCACAGGACCAGGTCGGCGAAGGACAGGTCGGAGAGCAGCTGCCACTCCGAGACCAGCAGGTGGAGCCACTCGAGATCGGAGTCGTCGAGGGCGGTGTGCTGGCGTACGAGTTCGTTCATGGAGGGCACGTGTGCGAGCGTACCCGGGCAGTTGTGCGTGGCCGAAAAACACCCGCGGGCCGCGGCGCCTGGGAGGGACCCTCAACCCTCCCGGCACCGCAGCCCGGAGCAGTATCGGCCGTGGGGTGTGCGGTCCCGGTCGGCCGAAGGATGAGGAACCGGGGCAGTCAGGGCAGAGAGCTCCGGATCCTCGGTCCGCCTTCCTGTGCGGGGAAGACGGAAGAGTGTGTTTGCGTCGCGGTCATACCGCACGCATTTCCCCTACGCATTGTGGACTAGACCACGATGTGTGTCCATGCGTTGGAGGCTGTTCACAGTTGACGGTTGGCAGCCTAGCCCGCCCGGGTCACCCGCGGGGCCAGATGGCCATGGCAATTTCCGCGACGGCTTCGAGTTCCTCGCGACCCGCCCCGTCACGCGCCTGCTGGGACATGCCCTGGAAGACGGCTCCGGCGTGGCGGGCGAGCGCGGCGGTGTCGGTGTCCGGCGGCAGCTCGCCGGCGGCGACGTCCGCTCTTATGCGGCTCTCGATGGCGACGATGTTGGCGTTGCGCTGCCGGCGCAGGGCGTCCTCCACCTCGGGGTTCGTGCAGTTGGTGGCCGCGTGGACGACCAGGCAGCCGTGCGGGTGACCGGGGTCGGTGAACTCGGTCGCGGCCTCGCGCAGCAGTCTCTCGACCCCGGCGCGGGCGGTCGCCTCCTCGTCCAGGGCGCGGCGTGCGAACGCGCCGTACGACCCGGCGTAGACCCGCACCACCTCCTCGAACAGGGAGCGCTTGTCCCCGAAGGCCGCGTACAGACTGGGGGCGCCGATGCCCATGATCCGGGTGAGGTCGGAGACCGAGGTCGCCTCGTAGCCGTGCTCCCAGAAGGCCATGACGGCCTTCTCCAGCGCGGTCGCGCGGTCGAAGGAACGGGGGCGGCCGCGCGCCTTGGTCGCCGTCCCGGCCTGCGGCTTCGTCTCCTCGCTGCGCACCATGGGGCGTATTTTATAGCGGGCCTTAGAGAAATGCCGGAAGGGCGTTGTACGGTTTCGTCTGTAGTGGTCGCTGGAAAAATGTGGAGGGGCGCCGGGGCGTGTCCGCGGGCAGGACGGCACTCGTCACGGGGGCGGGCAGAGGCCATCGGGCGCGGGATCGCCGAGCGGCCGGGACGCCGACCCGACGCCGTTCCGGCCCGCCGCCCGCGCCGTGATTCAGCGGGTCTCCGTCACCTTGGCCAGGGCACGGGGCGCGTCCGGGTCCTGGCCACGGGCGACGGTGACCTCGTAGGCCAGCAGCTGGAGCGGGATGATCTCCAGGATCGGCTGGAGCTCCTCGGCGACTGCTTCGGTGGGCAGGACGAAGCCGGCGGATGCCTGCTCGACCTGGCTCCTGGGCCCGATGACGACCAGGTCGGCCCCCCGGTCGCGCAGCCGGTCCAGCACCGGCTGCAGTGCTTCGCCGCCCTTGCCGTCGGTGACGACCGCGATGACGGGCGAGACGTTGTCGACCATGGCGAGCGGACCGTGCAGGAGATCGGCGCCGGAGTAGGAGAGTGCCGGGATGTAGCTGGTCTCCATCAGTTTGAGGGCGGCTTCCTTGGCCGTGGGGTAGCCGTAGCCACGTGAGGTGATGACCATCCGCTCGGCGAACCGGTAGCGGGCGGCCAGGGCCCGGACCTCGTCCTGCCGGGCGAGGAGCTGCTCGGCGAGGTCGGGCAGCCCCTTGGCGGGGGCGCCGTCGCCGTCGCGCAGGCCCTCGGCGAAGAGGTAGAGCGCGAGGAGGGAGGCCGTGTACGTCTTGGTGGCCGGGAGGGCCTTCTCGGGTCCCGCCAGGATGTCGATGTGGTACTCGGAGACGCCGGCCAGAGGTGAGTCCGGGTTGTTGGTCACGGCGAGGGTGATCGCGCCGGCCTCGCGGGCGGCCCGGGTCGAGGCGACCAGGTCCGGGGAGCCGCCGGACTGGCTGACGGTGACGACCAGGACGTCGGTCAGATCGGGGCGGGCGCCGTAGGCCGTGGTGGTCGACATGGAGGTGAGACCGCAGGGCAGGCCGAGGCGGATCTCCAGGAGGTACTTGGCGTACAGGGCGGCGTTGTCCGAGGTGCCGCGGGCGGTCAGCAGGACGAAGCGCGGCCGACGGGCGGCGATCTCCCGGGCCACGCGGCGGACGGCCGGGGCTCCCTCGTCCAGGATCCGGCGCAGCACGGCGGGCTGCTCGGCCATCTCCCGGGCCATGATCCGGCCCGGGCGGTCGGTCCGGGGGTCCTGGGCGGGGGCGTTCACGGGGCCTCCTCGAGACGTGCCGGTCGTGCGCGTCGACCGTGGCCGGCGCGTGCGGTGCACGCGGCCGCGGAATCACGGGGCCGCGCGACCACGCGGATCACCAACAGCATCTCATCGGCACCCGGCGGGCAGGCGTCGGTTCGCCGACGGTCCCGGGAACACGCTTCGAAGGGAAACCGATCGAGTCGAAACGAACCGGCCGGGAGGTCGTACCGGCCCCACTCACCAGGGGGCTCCTCTGCTAGATTGGTCTATACCACATGTGTTCCCTTCGGTTCCCAGGTGAGCCCCTCTTCAGAACGGCAGGCCCAGCGTGGAAGTTGTCATCGTTCCGGACGCCGCGGCGGGCGGCGAGCTGATCGCCGACGCCATGGCCCAGTTGCTGCGACGCAAGCCCGAGGCCCTGCTCGGTGTGGCCACCGGCTCCACCCCGCTGCCCATCTACCAGGCGCTGACGGCGAAGGTCCGTTCCGGTGCGGTGGACACCTCCCGGGCCCGGATCGCACAGCTCGACGAGTACGTGGGCCTGCCCGCCGAGCACCCGGAGTCCTACCGCTCCGTGCTGCGGCGCGAGGTGCTGGAACCGCTCGGGATCGGGATGGAGGCGTTCCTGGGACCTGACGGGACGGCGCAGGACGTGCAGGGGGCGTGCGAGGCGTACGACAATGCGCTCTCCGAGGCCGGCGGGGTGGACCTGCAGCTGCTCGGGATAGGCACCGACGGGCACATCGGGTTCAACGAGCCGTGCTCGTCGCTCGCCTCGCGCACACGGATCAAGACGCTGACCGAGCAGACCCGGATCGACAACGCGCGCTTCTTCGGCGGCGACATCGAGCAGGTGCCGCACCACGTCATCACCCAGGGCATCGGAACGATCCTGGAGGCGCGCCACCTGGTGCTGCTCGCCACCGGCGAGGGCAAGGCGGACGCGGTCGCCGCGACCGTGGAGGGACCGGTGGCGGCGGTCTGCCCGGCCTCCGCCCTCCAGCTGCACCCGCACGCCACCGTGGTGGTCGACGAGGGAGCCGCCTCCAAGCTGAAGCTGGCGGACTATTTCCGGCACACGTACGCCAACAAGCCGGACTGGCAGGGAATCTGACGTCTTCGCAGGCCCGAAGGCGCCGGGATCCACGGCGGTGTCCGGGGGCGTAGCG
>NZ_JBHYKH010000055.1:4690-8315 GCF_042741275.1 Streptomyces sp. NPDC058964 | reverse complement strand
CACCCACCCTCCGCGGCGCTGGTGTTTTATTCGCGGCTGCGCCCCGCGCCCGCGGGGCGGCTGCGCGCCGGGCCCCCCGCCCCCCCCCCGCGCAGGTGCGTGCTACGCGCCCGCGATGACCTCCGCCGCGGCCCGGCCGCACACCCGGGCGGCGCCGTGGGTGGCGATGTGGAGCGCGCCGCGGGGCGGGGCCTGGGGCACGCCCATCTCGATCACGATCGTGTCCGGGCGGGCCGCCAGCAGGGCGTCGAGGGCCGCGGTCATCCAGGGGTGCCGGTGCTCGTCGCGGACCACGGCCACGATGCGCCGGGTACCCGCCGCCGCCAGCGCCTGCTCCCCCGCCGTCTCCCCCGCGAAGCTCGCCGTCTCCGTGCCGGGCAGCAGTCGGCCCAGCTCCGCGGCGACTCCCCACGGGGTCTCGTCACCCACGGCGATGTTGGCGACGGGGGTGAAGGCGGCGACGTAGGGGGCCGAGGCTAGGGGCGTGAACGACTCGGCGTGCGTCACCCTGATCGCGCGGCGGGCGGCGACCAGACCGACGTCGGCGCGTACCCCGCCGCCGGTCTCGTCGGTGGGAGCCTCCGCCGTCCAGCGCGCCAGTGCCCGCACCCGCTCCGCGGCGTCCGCCAGGCGTTCCTCGGGGAGCTCTCCGGAGCGGACCGCCGTGACCAGGGCGTCCCGCAGACGCCGTACCGTCTCGTCGTCGGCCAGCCCGCCGCCCACGCAGATGGCGTCGGCACCGGCCGCGATGGCCAGGACACTGCCGCGTTCGATGCCGTAGGTGGCGGCGATGGCCTGCATCTCCATGCCGTCGGTGACGATCAGGCCGTCGTAGCCGAGTTCGCCGCGGAGCAGTTCGGTGAGCACCCGGTGGGACAGCGTCGCCGGGCGGTCCGGGTCCAGGGCCGGCACCAGGATGTGGGCGCTCATCACGGCTCGCGTGCCGGCCGCGATCGCGGCGCGGAAGGGGGCCAGCTCGCGGGAGGCGAGCAGCGTGGCGTCCGCGTCGATGCGGGGCAGCGCGTGGTGGGAGTCCACGGCCGTGTCGCCGTGGCCGGGGAAGTGCTTGGTGCAGGCGGCGACTCCGGCCGACTGGAGGCCCGTGACGTAGGCCGCCGTGTGCCGGGCGGCCAGGCCGGTGTCGGCACCGAAGGAGCGCACACCGATGACCGGGTTGGCGGGGTTGGAGTTCACGTCGGCGGAGGGGGCCCAGTTGAGGTTCACTCCGCAGGCCGCGAGGCGGCGGCCGAGTTCGTGGGCGACCTCCCTGGTCAGTTCGACGTCGTCGACCGCGCCCAGGGCGTGGTTGCCGGGAAAGGAGGAACCGGTCCGCACCTCCAGACGGGTCACGTCCCCGCCCTCCTCGTCGATGGCGACCAGGACGTCCTCCCGTTCGGCCCGCAGCTGGGCTGTCAGGGCGGCGAGCTGTTCGGACGAGACGATGTTGCGGCCGAACAGCCCAACAGACGCGAGGCCTTCGCCTAGACGGCGCAGCAGCCAGTCGGGCGCCGTGGTGCCGGTGAAGCCGGGCTGGAGGACGGTGAGGGCGTCGCGCGTCAGGCCGTCCCTGGAGTTGGACGCAGTGGTACCGCTGGCGAATGTCGTCACGAGTGGCGTTATCCCTTCACGGCGCCCGCGGTCAGGCCCGCGGCCATCTTGCGCTGGACGAGGAGGAAGAGGACCACGATCGGCAGGGCCATCATGGCGGCGCCGGCCATCATCGGGGCGTATTCGGTGCCGTGCTTGGTGGTGAAGTTGCCGAGCCACACGGTCGCGGTCTGGTGCTCCTGGCTGAGCAGCATCAGGGCGTACAGGTACTCGTTCCAGGCCTGGATGAAGGCGTAGACCGAGGTGGCGACCATGCCGGGGGCGAGGAGGGGGAAGACGACGCGGATGAAGGCGCCGGTGCGGGAGCAGCCGTCCACCATCGCGGCCTCCTCCAGCTCCCTCGGAATGTTGACGATGAAGCCGCGCAGCGTCCACACCGTGAAGGGGAGGATGAAGGTCAGGTAGGTGATGATCAGGCCGGAGAGCTTGTCGTACTGGTCCAGGTCGTTCAGCAGCAGGAAGACCGGGATGATCATGGCGACCAGCGGGATCATCTGCACCGCGAGGATGCCCACGATCACGATCTTGCGGCCGCGGAAGGCGAACCGGGAGATGGCGAGCGCTGCCAGCATGCCGACGACGATGCCGATCGCCACCACGGACAGGGACACGATCAGGCTGCGGCCGACCGGGCCCCAGAAGTCGGCGATGTCCAGTGCCCGGCGGAAGTTGTCGAGCGTGAGGCCCGTGGGCAGCAGGCTCGGGTCCGCGTCGATGGCGTCCTTCGCGGGCTTGAACGCCGTGTTGAGCATCCAGTACACGGGAAAGCCGGCGGTGGCGAAGACGAGGAGACCGAGGAGGTTCCAGCCGAGCCTCGGCCTCCGGCGCGCCTGGGGAGCGAGGGCACTCATTCGACCTCTCCGATCTTCAGCATCTGACGCATGTAGACGGCGACCACTCCGAGCAGCAGGACCACGGTGATCAGGGCGATCGCCGAGCCCTGCGCGTAGTCGTTGACCACGAAGGCGCGGTCGTAGGAGTAGGTGGTGAGGAGCTGGAACTCGGCCTCCGGGTGGCCGTTGCGCATCACGAAGACCTGCGGGAAGACGCCCATGTCCCAGATGACCGAAAGGGTCGTGAGCATCACGATGATCGGTTTGAGGATGGGCAGGGTGACGTACCGGAAGACGCCCCAGGCGCCCGCGCCGTCCAGCCGGGCCGCTTCCTCGAGTTCCTTGGGGACCTGGGTGAGGCCGGCGCTCAGGGTGATGACCACGAAGGGGACCGCGCCCCAGACCACCAGGAGCATGATCACGGACAGTCCCTCGGGACCGCTCGCGAACCAGTTGTGGCCGATCAGGTCGACGCCGGGCAACTTGCTCAGCAGGGCGTTGAGAATGCCGTAGTCGGCGTCGAAGAGCCACTTGAAGACCGTGGTGGCGACGATGACGGGCATGCCCCAGCTCGCCACCAGCGCGATGTTGACGAGGGTCTTCACCCAGCCGGAGACGCGCTGGAGCAGCAGGGCGATCAGCATGCCGAGGACCATGGTGAGGACGACCGCGCCGGCCGCGAACACCACCGTGCGCACGACGACCTGCCAGAACTCGCTGTCGCCGAGCACCTTGGAGAAGTTGGCGAACCCGACCGACTCGGCCGGCTTGAAGCCCCACAGCTGGGACTGGCCGAACTCCTGGAAGGACAGGGTGACCAGCCGGACCAGCGGATAGCCCATGACCAGGGCCAGGACCAGCAGGCACGGCGCGAGCAGCAGCCAGGGGGTGGCCGCCCCGCCCGACGTCCGCTTTCCGCGTGGCCGTTCCGGGACGCCCGGTGGCAGCGCCTGCCGCGGCGGCGGCACCTTGGCAGGGGTGGTCGTGTCTGCGGCACTCATCGCGCGCTCCTCAGCGGTCCCTCGGGTCGTACGAGAAGCGGGGGGGGGGGCCCCGGCGGGGGGCCCCCACGCGGGTTTTTTTCTTGGGGCGCCCGCGGGTGGTGTCCCACATGGCCCCCCCGCGGGCCCCCCCGCGCCCCCCCCCCACCACGGGGGGGGGGGCGATGGGGGCGCCGGGGTGTC
>NZ_JBHYKH010000055.1:0-4680 GCF_042741275.1 Streptomyces sp. NPDC058964 | reverse complement strand
CGCGCCGGGCGCGGGGCGCGGGGGGCGCGCGCCGGGCCGCGGGCGCCCGCCCCCCCCCCGCGCTCAGGTCACTTGGTGTTGATGACCTTGTCGATCGCGGTGTCCGCGTCCTTCGCGGCGGCCTCGACCGACTTCTTGCCGGTGCCGATGCTCTGCAGCATGGTCTGCAGGATCTGGGCCTTCTCGACCTGACCCCAGCCGGGGGCCATCGGGACGAACCAGTTGGACTCGGCCGCGGTGGCCGGGACGACGGTCGCCGGGTCGTTCTTCAGGGTGGCGAGGTCGGTCTTGTTGTTGGGCAGGTTGCCCTTGGCCATCAGGCCCTTCTGGCCGGCGGGACCGGTGAAGGCGTTGATCCACTCGGCGGCGACGCCCTGGGCCTTGGACTTCACCGGGATGGCGAGGTCGGAGCCGCCCAGGAAGACCGGCAGGTTCTTGCCGGACGGGCCGGGCATCACGAAGTTCTCGAGGTTGTCCTTGAGCTTGCCGGTCTTGTCGTTCTTCGGGTCGGCCGCGGTCGCGCCCTCCCAGGCGGCGCCGAAGATCAGGTCGGACTTGCCCTGGCCGTAGACGATGTAGCGGTCGGACTCGTCCTTGGTCTTGTCGCCGTGCATGTACTTGTCGAGGACGGTCTTGAACTCGTTGAGGCCCTTGAGGGACTCGGGCGAGGAGAGGTTGGCCTTCCACTGGCCGCCCTCCTCCTTGGCGATGGAGCCGCCGGCGTCGTAGACGAAGGACATGGCCGCGTACCAGTCACGGGTGGGCTGGTACCAGGCGTTGAACTTGGCGCCCTGCTTCTTCTGGATCTTGTCCAGGTCGGCGGTCAGCTCCGCGTAGGTCTTCGGGGCGGCCTTGATGCCGGACGCCTTGGCGATGTCCTTGCGCCAGGTGCCGACCCGGCCACCGGCGTAGTAGGGCACGCCGTAGGTCTTGCCGTCGTACGTCACGGAGGCCTTGAGGCCGTCCAGCCAGGCGGAGGAGTTGCTGAACTGCGAGGCGTCGACGGGCGCGAAGGCGCCCTTGACCATGTAGCCCAGCATCTCGGTGTTGCCCATCTCGACCACGTCGGGGGCCTTGTCCGTGGCGAGGACGGCGTCCAGCTTGGTGTTCTTGTCCGGCCAGCCGTAGTACTCGTGCTTGATCTTGATGCTGGGGTGCTTCTTCTGCACCGCGGCGTCGGCGGCCTTCACCAGGTTGGGCCAGTTGTTCTGGGCGTCCACGGTGAGCCAGACGGTCAGCTCCTTGGCGTCCGACCCTGCCTTGCCGTCGTCCTTCTTGTCACTGCCACACGCCGCGATGGAGACGACCATGCCCGCGATACCGATCGCGGCTATCAGCTTGCGCTTCACGCCACCCTCCTCAGGGATGCCCTCAAACCCCCCAGGCTCCCTGCGGTGACCGCCCAACGCGTCGTACCGCCCATGGGGCCGGGACCTGGACCAATGGTGTAGACCAGTACCCGGAGCTTGGCCCAGACCAATAGGCCTGTCAAGGGTGTTCAAGCAGGCTCCGGGCCTCCGTGATGCGACCGAGATATGCAGGGACCTTTCATTCCGCAAGCGACAGATCGGACGGACCAGTTCCGGTGGACCACCGGCATCGGAGCGGGCGATGGACTAGACCAACGAGGGGCGCAAAGGTATACAGGGAGATCACGGAGCGTGCGGGTGGATCCCTGTCACACGAAGCCGTGCCACGATGTGAGCCGTGGCCGACGGGTACGCCGGTCGCTTCGGCATACGGAGCCGGGAAGGCGGAGCATGAGCACCGACGTCAGCAGTGCGGAGAACGAGGGTGGGGCGACCGTCCGTACCGCACGCGTGCCCAAGTACTACCGCCTGAAGAAGCACCTGCTCGACATGACGGAGACGCAGGCGCCCGGCACGCCCGTCCCGCCCGAGCGCACCCTCGCGGCCGAATTCGACACCTCGCGGACCACGGTCCGCCAGGCCCTGCAGGAGCTGGTCGTCGAGGGCCGCCTCGAGCGGATCCAGGGCAAGGGCACCTTCGTCGCCAAGCCCAAGGTCTCCCAGGCGCTGCAACTCACCTCCTACACCGAGGACATGCGCGCCCAGGGTCTGGAGCCGACCTCGCAGCTGCTCGACATCGGCTACATCACCGCCGACGACCGTCTCGCCGAGCTGCTCGACATCACCGCCGGCGGCCGGGTGCTGCGCATCGAGCGACTGCGCATGGCCAACGGCGAGCCGATGGCGATCGAGACCACGCACCTGTCCGCCAAGCGCTTCCCGGCGCTGCGCCGCAGCCTCGTCAAGTACACGTCCCTCTACACCGCCCTCGCCGAGGTGTACGACATCCACCTCGCGGAGGCGGAGGAGACGATCGAGACGTCGCTGGCCACCCCGCGCGAGGCCGGGCTGCTCGGCACCGACGTCGGCCTGCCGATGCTGATGCTCTCCCGCCACTCCCTGGACCGGGCGGGCAAGCCGGTGGAGTGGGTCCGATCCGTCTACCGGGGCGACCGCTACAAGTTCGTGGCACGGCTCAAGCGGCCCCAGGACTGAACCCGTCGAGGCGGTGCGGGCGGTCCGGCGTGCGCGCCGCTCCCGCTTCACGTTCCTCTCGCCGGTTCTCCACAGAATCGACATGCCGATATGCGGACGAGGTCTTCCACCGGCCTGATCCCGTCGCCTAGATTGCCTGCGCATTACACAGGTGATCAGCGGTGTTCAGTTAGGGGACGGAGCCGCCAGATGTCAGATGCTTCGGATGTGAGCAGAACGGCGGTGGTGACGCCCGTGCGCGTCGTCATCGCCCTCTGTCTGATCGCGCCCTTCGTGGCGATGCTGTGGGTCGGCTCCTACGCCAAGACCGACCCCGCGTTCATAGGGATCCCGTTCTTCTACTGGTACCAGATGCTGTGGGTGATCGTCTCCACCGCGCTGACGATGACCGCGTACAAGCTGTGGCAGCGTGATCAGCGCGCCCGCAAGGCCCAGGGCGGGGGTGCGTCGAAGTGAAGGACGGCGTGAACGGCGTCGCGCTCGGCGTCTTCATCTTCTTCTTCCTGGCCGTCACGGTCATGGGCTTCCTGGCCGCACGCTGGCGCAAGGCCGAGAACGAACACAGCCTCGACGAATGGGGCCTGGGCGGGCGGTCGTTCGGAACCTGGATCACCTGGTTCCTGCTCGGCGGCGACCTGTACACCGCGTACACCTTCGTCGCCGTGCCGGCGGCGATCTACGCGGCGGGCGCGGCCGGCTTCTTCGCCGTGCCCTACACGATCCTCGTCTACCCCCTGATCTTCACGTTCCTGCCGCGCCTATGGTCGGTGTCCCACCGGCACGGCTACGTGACGACCTCGGACTTCGTGCGCGGCCGCTTCGGCTCCAAGGGGCTGTCGCTGGCGGTGGCGCTCACCGGAATCCTGGCGACGATGCCGTACATCGCCCTCCAACTGGTCGGGATCCAGGCCGTTCTCGACGTGATGGGCGTCGGCGGCGGCGAGAACACCAACTGGTTCGTGAAGGACCTGCCGCTGCTCATCGCCTTCGGCGTGCTGGCCGCGTACACCTACTCCTCGGGCCTGCGGGCCCCCGCTCTGATCGCGTTCGTGAAGGACGCGCTGATCTACATCGTCATCGCGGTGGCGATCATCTACATCCCGATCAAGCTGGGCGGCTTCGACGACGTCTTCGCCAAGGCGGGCGAGGCGTTCAGCCAGGTCAACCCCGCTACCGGCAAGCCGCGCGGCGCCCTCGTCCCACCGGAGGCCGGCCAGTGGACGTACGCCACGCTCGCGCTGGGCTCCGCGCTCGCGCTGTTCATGTACCCGCACTCGATCACCGCGACGCTCTCCTCGCGCAGCCGTGACGTGATCCGCCGCAACACCACGATCCTGCCGTTGTACTCCCTCATGCTGGGCCTGCTGGCCCTGCTGGGCTTCATGGCGATCGCGGCGGGCGTGAAGGTGCAGAACGGCCAGCTGGCCATCCCGCAGCTGTTCGAGAACATGTTCCCGGACTGGTTCGCGGGGGTGGCCTTCGCGGCGATCGGCATCGGCGCCCTGGTCCCCGCGGCCATCATGTCCATCGCGGCCGCGAACCTCTTCACCCGCAACATCTACAAGGACTTCATCCGGCCGGACGCGACACCGCAACAGGAGACGCGGGTCTCCAAGCTGGTGTCCCTGCTGGTGAAGGTGGGCGCCCTGGTCTTCGTCCTGACCATGGACAAGACGGTGGCGATCAACTTCCAGCTGCTGGGCGGCATCTGGATCCTGCAGACCTTCCCGGCCCTGGTCGGCGGCCTGTTCACCCGCTGGTTCCACCGCTGGGCGCTGCTCGCGGGCTGGGCGGTCGGCATGGTGTACGGCACCTTCGCCGCGTACGGCGTCGCCTCGCCGACGCAGAACCACTTCGGCGGCTCGGCGAAGGAGATCCCGGGCATCGGCGAGATCGGCTACATCGGGCTGACGGCCTTCGTGCTCAACGTGGCCGTCACGGTGGTCCTGACCTTCGCCCTGAAGGCGCTGAAGGCCCCCGAGGGCATCGACGAGACCAGCCCGGAGGACTACACGGCGGACGCGGGCGACCCGGGCGTACAGGTGGAACTGCCACCGGCCACGGCGGGTTCCGCGCACTGAGGCCGCGAAGTGACACACACGGGCCCCGCGCGGACTAAACCCGCGCCCGGTGGTGTTCGCGCGCGCCCCCACAC
>NZ_JBHYKH010000054.1:13162-28115 GCF_042741275.1 Streptomyces sp. NPDC058964 | reverse complement strand
GCCTGGAGGGCGCCGTCGAGTACGTGAAGGGCATCACGGACGCCGAGCTGGTCGATCTGCTCCGCACGGCCGAGGTCGCCTGCCTACCGTCGCTGTACGAGGGCTTCTCGCTGCCGGCCGCCGAGGCCATGGCCACGGGCACCCCGCTGGTCGCGACCACCGGCGGGGCGATCCCCGAGGTCGCCGGACGCGACGGGGAGACCTGTCTCGCGGTGCCGCCCGGGGACGCGGGGGCGCTGGCCGCCGGGCTGAGCAGACTGCTGGGCGACCCGGAGCTCCGCGTGCGGCTCGGTACGGCGGGACGTCTGCGGGTGCTGGAGAAGTTCACGTGGGCCCGCGCCGCCGAAGGAACGGTTTCCCGGTACCGCGAGGCCATCGCACGTTCCGCGGGCACGGCCGGCGGCCGTCCCGCCGCGGGCGCCGACCGCACCGCGGTCGTGAACACCGGTCGCTCCGCGGCCGCAACGAGCGCCGCGCCCGCGGCCTCGACGACTGACACCGGCGTCTATCCCGAAAGCAGGGCCACGTGCTGACCGTCGACTTCTCCCGGTTCCCGCTCGCCCCGGGCGACCGCGTCCTGGACCTCGGCTGCGGAGCCGGCCGGCACGCCTTCGAGTGCTACCGGCGCGGTGCCCAGGTCGTGGCCCTGGACCAGAACGGTGAGGAGATCCGAGAGGTCGCCAAGTGGTTCGCCGCGATGAAGGAGGCGGGTGAGGCCCCGGCCGGGGCCACCGCGACCGCGATGGAGGGCGACGCCCTCGCCCTGCCCTTCCCGGACGACTCCTTCGACGTCGTCATCATCTCCGAGGTGATGGAGCACATCCCCGACGACAAGGGCGTACTGGCGGAGATGGTCCGCGTGCTCAAGCCGGGCGGCCGCATCGCCATCACCGTTCCGCGCTACGGCCCCGAGAAGGTCTGCTGGGCGCTGTCCGACGCCTACCACGAGGTCGAGGGCGGCCACATCCGCATCTACAAGGCCGACGAACTGCTGGCGAAGATCCGCGGGGCCGGTCTGCGTCCGTACGGCTCCCACCACGCCCACGCCCTGCACTCCCCGTACTGGTGGCTGAAGTGCGCGTTCGGCGTCGACAACGACAAGGCGCTGCCGGTGCGCGCGTACCACAAGCTGCTGGTCTGGGACATCATGAAGAAGCCCCTGGCCACCCGGGTCGCGGAGCAGGCCCTGAACCCGCTCATCGGCAAGAGCTTCGTGGTGTACGCGACCAAGCCGCACCTGCCCCTGCTTCCCGAGGCTTCCGAGGTGGCCGCCAAGTGACGACGCCCCGGACAGAACACCTGGTCCTGCCCGGGGTCCTCACCGCCGAGCAGGCTGCCGCGACCGTGCGCGGCATCCTCGCCGTGCAGCGGGAGGACGGCGCCATCCCGTGGTTCCGCGGGCACCATCTGGACCCGTGGGACCACACCGAGGCGGCCATGGCGCTGGACGCCGCGGGCGAGCACGAGGCCGCGGAACGCGCCTACCTCTGGCTGGCCACGCACCAGCACGAGGACGGTTCCTGGTACGCGGCGTACGCGGACGGGGCCCACGACGACGTCACCGACCGGGCCCGCGAGTCCAACTTCGTGGCGTACATAGCCGTGGGCGTCTGGCACCACTACCTGTCCACCGGGGACGACACGTTCCTCGACCGCATGTGGCCGTCCGTCCACGCGGCGACCGAGTGGGTGCTGCGGCTGCAGCAGCCCGGCGGCCAGATCGGCTGGCGGCGCGAGGACGACGGCACGCCCACCGCGGACGCGCTGCTGACCGGCAGCTCCTCCATCCACCACGCCCTGCGCTGCGCGCTCGCCATCGCCGAGCAGCGCGAGGAGCCGCAGCCGGACTGGGAGTTGGCGCTGGGTGCGCTGCGGCACGCGATACGCCGCCACCCGGACCGGTTCCTGGACAAGGACCGCTACTCGATGGACTGGTACTACCCGGTCCTGGGCGGCGCGCTGACCGGCGCGGAGGCCAAGTCCCGCGTGGAGGAGTCCTGGGACCGCTTCGTGGTGCCCGGCCTCGGCGTGCGCTGCGTGGTCCCCAACCCATGGGTGACGGGCGGCGAGTCCGCCGAACTGGCCCTGGCCCTCTGGGCGATGGGCGAGTCCGACCGGGCCCTGGAGATCCTCCAGTCCATCCAGCACCTCCGTGACCCCGCGACCGGCCTCTACTGGACGGGCTACGTCTTCGACGACGATGCCGTCTGGCCCCAGGAACTCACCTCCTGGACAGCGGGATCCCTCCTGCTGGCAGTAGCCGCCCTGGGCGGTCACGAGGCCACCTGCGCGGTCTTCGGCGGCGAACACCTGCCCAGGGGCCTGGACCCGGACTGCTGCCCCTAGCACCAGCCCCGCGCCCCGCACCAGGGGCGCGGGGAACTGCGCGACGGGCCCCGGCCGACCCGCACACGAGGCCCGGCAGCGCAACCCGAGTTCTCAGGGGCCCCGGCCCCACGCGGAGCTAGTGGCGGTGGATCCGGTTGGCGATCGCGTGGCCCACGAACAGGTAGACGACGGCCGCGAGGCCGTACCCTGCCACGACACGGGCCCACGCCGCGTCGAACGTGAACAGGTCGTGCGACCAGCCCGCCAGCCACGAGGCCGCACCGTGGACGAACTGGACCAGGTCGTTGGCGCGGTTCGCGTCCAGCAGGTACATCAGGATCCACAGGCCCAGGATGAAGGCCATGACGTCGGCGACGACCGCTATGACCGTTCCGGCCTGGTTGGCGCTGCTGCGATATCTGGTTGACATGTACTTCGGGTTGCCGCTCGTTCCCTTGTGAAACAGGGAAGGTGAAACCCGTACCGGATTCCCCCAAGTGGCGTAGTTGCCCGACCTGGGTGAGCCTGCCAGGGGAGACACATCTGCTCGGGGAGGACATCCCGGAGGACCCAGTGCCCGTACACATGCGGCGCCTCTTCGTGGCGCTCACACTGTGCTGTGCCCTGCTCGCCGGTGCCACCGCCTGCGGGAGCAGCGAGACCACCACCCGGGAGACCGCGGCGGTCGCGGCCGCCGCCACGCCCAGTCCCAGCACGTCCGCCGAGAAGCAGAAGTTCGCCAAGACCCGCTTCGTGGCGAACGCCGCCCTCGCGGCCGGGGCCACGTACCAGTGGATCGTGAAGCCCTGGAAGGCCGGCAAGTTCAAGAAGGGAGCGAAGGGGCGCAGGCTCGCCCTCGTCAAGGCCGGTCTCGCCGGCGCCTTCGCCTACAACCGGCTCAAGGCGGCCGTGAAGAACGCCAAGGGCGACCCGGCACTCTCCAAGGCCCTCGTACCGCTCACCGCGGGCATCGAATCCCTCAAGAGCCTGCCGTCCAAGCTGCGCAGCGGCGACACCGACGCGGCCGCCTCCTTCGACGACATCATCAACAAGGTGAAGGACGCGGGCAAGAGCGCCGGCGCCGAGGTCAAGAACAAGGTGCCGTCGGCCGGTCAGCTCACCGGAGGCTAGGAGTTGAGCTCCGCCAGGACACGCAGTGTGTGAGGGTCCGGCGACAGGGCCAGCAGGTCCGTCACCGGGCCCTTGCGCCATGACTCCAGCCGCTCGGCGACGCGTTCGCGCGGACCGACCAGGGATATCTCGTCGGCGAAGGCATCCGGGACGGCCAGCACCGCCTCCTCGCGCCGCCCCGACAGGAACAGCTCCTGGATCCGCCGGGCCTCCTCCTCGTACCCCATGCGCGCCATGAGGTCGGCGTGGAAGTTGCGGGCCGCGTGGCCCATCCCGCCGATGTAGAAGCCGAGCATGGCCTTCACCGGCAGCAGGCCCTCGGCCACGTCGTCGCAGACCCGGACCTGGGCCATGGGGGCGACCCGGAAGCCCTCGGGGAGGTCCGCGACCGCCTCGCCGTACGCCTCCGGTCGGGACGGCGACCAGTACAGCGGCAGCCAGCCGTCCGCGATGCGGATCGTCTGGGCCACGTTCTTGGGCCCTTCGGCGCCCAGCAGGACGGGCAGGTCGGGGCGGAGGGGGTGAGTGATCGGCTTCAGCGGCTTGCCGAGTCCGGTGCCGTCCGGGCCCCGGTACGGGTGGGAGTGGAACCGCCCGGCCGACTCCACCGGCGCCTCACGCCGCAGCACCTGCCGTACGACGTCGACGTACTCCCGGGTCGCGGTCAGCGGCGAGCTCGGGAACGGGCGGCCGTACCAGCCCTCCACGACCTGCGGCCCGGAGAGGCCCAGGCCGAGCATCAACCGCCCGCCGGACAGATGGTCCAGGGTCAGCGCGTGCATGGCGGTGGTGGTCGGCGAGCGGGCCGCCATCTGGGCAACCGCCGTACCCAGCCGGATCCTTGAGGTCTGCGCGGCGATCCAGGTGAGCGGGGTGAACGCGTCGGAGCCCCACGACTCGGCCGTCCACACGGAGTCGTACCCGAGCCGCTCCGCCTCCCGCGCCAGCGGCACATGGTCCGCGGAGGGGCCGCGCCCCCAGTATCCGAGTGCCAGCCCTAGCCGCATTCCCGCCTCCTGACGGTACGTCAGATACTTCGGCGACTGTACGACAACGGCCCCCCGCCCGGAAGGGCGAGGGGCCGTGTGCGACGGTCGGGGAGGCTCAGCCGCGCTGGATCCCCGAGGTGTCCTGCAGGACGCCACGGCGGCCGTCCTGGGTCTGCGCGACCAGCTGCGCCCCGCGCTGCTCGACCGCCAGGTACCAGGTGCCCGGTGCCAGTTCGGCGATCGGCGTGGGCGAGCCGTCCTCGCCGAACAGCGGCCGCGCCACCGGCACGGCGAACCAGAACGGCGAGAAGTCCGGGGCGGGCGGCTGCGGTTGCGGCTGCGCCGGGGCCGGAGACGGCTGCCCGAACGGCTGCCCCTGCTGCGGCTGGCCACCGTAGGACGGCTGCGGCTGCTGGGCACCCGGGTAGCCGTAACCACCCTGGGGCTGGGCGCCGTAGGGCTGCGGGGCGGCGGGCGTGGAGGTGGAGGCGGAGACCAGGGCGGCCTGGAGGGCGGGAACCAGCGGCGTGGCGACGGCCGCGGCGGCCAGGGCCAGCGCGGCGATCAGGCCGAGGATCAGGCCGGAGCCCGCGCCGACGTCAGAGCTGCCGAAGGTGTCGCTGAACGCGCCCAGTGGGTCGATGATTGACCAGAACGAGGTCCACGCGGCGAAGACCGTGAGCGCGACGCCGACCTGACCGAGGTCGAGACCGACGACCTTGCGCGGCTGCGGGAGCGCGCGGGCGACGACGATCAGGGCCGCGCCGGCAATACCGCCGACGTACATGCTCATCACGAGGCCGAGGTTGTCCCAGGCGTTCGGGGCATCGCTGCCGGACTTGTCGAACGTGTCGAGGAACGAGGCGATGAACAGCAATACCGCTGCTCCGATCACCACGCCGTCGCCTCGAGTGAGGGAGCGGATATTCACTTCAGGTCCTTCGTGAGTCGTCTCGTCGGTAGAGGCGTCGCTGTCACCCTGTCGCCGTCAGGCCCCGGTGTGAAGCGCGGGGGTGGCCCCTCATCATACGGATGACACTATCGTCCGTACGATCACGGTGTCCGCCCGGATCCGCCCGCCGATCACTACCCGCGCAGGAAACTCACGATTCCCTCAGAGATCCCCTGCGCCGCCTTCTGCCGCCAGGTACCGCTGGTCAGCAACGCCGCGTCCTTCGTATCGCGCATGTTGCCGCACTCGATGAACACCTTGGGAACCGTTGACAGATTGAGACCGCCCAGGTCCTCACGCGTGACGAGACCGGTGCCGTCGCCCACGTAGTTGGAGGGTGCGCTGCCCGTGACGCGCACGAAGTTGCCCGCGATGCGCTCGCCCAGGTCGCGAGAGGGGCCGACGATCGGACGGGTGTCCGCGGCTCCCGCGTGCACGGACGCCGGGAGGATGACGTGGAAGCCCCGGTCGCCCTCCGCGGCCCCGTCCGCGTGGATCGAAATGGCCGCGTCCGCATGCGCGTTGTTGCCGAACCGGGCACGCTGGTCCACGCACGGTCCCCAGGAGGGGTCGTCCCCGTCGCGGGTGAGCTTCACCGTCGCACCCTGCTTCTCCAGCAGGTCGCGCAGCCGGTGGGCCACGTCCATCGTGAACCGGGCCTCCGTGTAACCCGAGTTGGTGGACGTGCCGGTGGTGTCGCACTCCTTCCAGTTCGTACCGATGTCCACCTGGCGGTTGATCTCGGCCGTGTGCTGGAAGTTGCCGGGGTTGTGCCCCGGGTCGATGACGACCACCTTGCCCTTGAGGGGGCCGGAGGCGGCGGGGGCGGAGGAGCCGGACTTCTTCGACGTCGGACTCGGCTTCTTGCCGTCGTCCGTCGGCGAGGCCGAGGACGACCGGGCCGAGGGGGCGGAGGACGAGGACGCGGAGGAACCGGCGGTACCCGCCCTGTCCGAGCCGCCGGGGTCACCCGGGTCGCCCACCGCCTCGTAGACGAGCCAGCCGAGCAGCGCACCGGGCACCAGCGCGGCGAGCGCGACGGTCAGCGGCGCGCGCCGGCGGCGCGGCTGAGGAGGATCGAAGTCCGGGCCTACGTACGACATGGCTGCCACCCTAGGGCCTGTCCGCGGCGAGCCGTGCGCGAGACACCACGGCGGCTCAGAAGCTGCCGATGATCAGCCATCCGGCTACCCCGAGCACGGCCAGGCACCCCGCGATGCCGACGGCCTTCCCGAGCCCCTCGCGTCCGGAGCCCTCCAGTACCCGCCCGAGGATTCCGACGAGCGGTGCCCCGAAGACGATCAGGAGTATGCCGATCAGGAAGTCCATGTTCCCCACCCCCTGTGACGGATCACTCCCCAGTGATCCGGAGGCGCGATCATAGCGCCGGTCGGATCCCCGTCCGCCGGAGCACGCGCAGCGACCCGTGCGCCGACACCTCGGTGAACGCGCCCGACTCCAGCGCGCGGAGGTAGACGCGGTAGGGGGCCTGGCCGGTGAACTCGTCCTCCGGTTCGGGGAACACGTCGTGGATGACGAGGAGGCCGCCCTCGGCGACATGGGGGGCCCAGCCCTCGTAGTCGGCGGTGGCGTGCTCGTCGGTGTGGCCGCCGTCGATGAAGACCAGGCCGAGGGGGGAGTTCCAGAAGGCGGCGATCTGCGGCGAGCGGCCGACCAGCGCCACGACGTGCTCCTCGAGGCCCGCCCGGTGCAGGGTGCGACGGAACGTGGGCAGCGTGTCCATCAGGCCGATCTCGGGGTCGACCGTCTCCGGGTCGTGGTACTCCCAGCCCGGCTGCTGCTCCTCGCTGCCCCGGTGGTGGTCGACGGTGAGCGCGGTGACCCCGGACTGCCGGGCCGCGTCCGCGAACAGGATCGTCGAACGTCCGCAGTACGTCCCGACCTCCAGCAGCGGCAGCCCCAGCCGGCCGGCCTCCACGGCGGCCGCGTACAGCGCGAGCCCCTCGTCCACGGGCATGAACCCCTTCGCGGCCTCGAACGCGGCCAGGATCTCCGGCTTGGGTGCCGCGGGCATGGGGTTCCTCTCGGTCGTACGACGCTCTCGCCGCCCCATGCTTCCGTACCCCCGGCCGCGGGGGCGACAGGGGGTACGGGTGGTGTGGATCTCAGGGGGATCCCGGCGCGACCCGGGCGGGATCCCGGCGCGACCCTGGCGGCCGTCAGGCGCTGACCGTCTCACCCGGCAGCGAGAGGTCCAGCTCGACCGGGGTCTCGTCGCCCGTGTGGGTCGCCGAGGACGCGTGCGGGCCGTGGCCCGCGGCCCTGGCGGCCAGGACGTAGGGGCCCTCGGCGGGGACGACGAGGGCGTAGCTGCCGTCCTCCGCGGAGAGCGTGGCACCCGCCTGGCGGCCGCGGCGGTCGATCAGGGTGACCTTGGCGCGGGCCACCGGGGTGCCCTCGGCGTCCAGGACGCGGCCGCGGAAGCCGCGCAGGACCTCCTCGGCGTGCGCGATGCCCGCCTCCTCCTCGCTGCTGGCGCGCAGCTGCGTGTGCTGCGCCGGGCGGCTCTGGCTCGGCAGGAACAGGGCGAGCAGCAGGCCCACGGCGACCGCGGCCGTCGCGATCAGGAAGGAGACGTGGAAGCCGCGCATGGTCGGGATCGCCACGCCCCCCACGTTGTTCGCGGTGTTGGCCAGCACCATGCCGATGACGGCGCTGGAGACGGACGTGCCGATGGACCGCATCAGCGTGTTGAGGCCGTTGGCCGCGCCGGTCTCGGAGGCCGGGACCGCGCCGACGATCAGGGCGGGCAGCGAGGAGTACGCCAGCCCGATGCCCGCGCCCAGGACCACCGCGATGACCAGGCTCTGCCAGGCGGCGCTCATCAGGCCGAGGCCGGAGCCGTAGCCGATCGCGATGATCAGCATGCCGAGGATCAGGGTGACCTTGGGGCCGTACTTGGCCGAGAGCCGGGCGTAGACGGGAGCCGTGAACATCATCGTCAGGCCGAGCGGCGCCACGAGCAGACCGGCGACGACCATCGACTGGCCGAGGCCGTAGCCGGTGGCCCTGGGCAGCTGGAGCAGCTGGGGCAGGACGAGCGAGACGACGTAGAAGCTGACGCCCACCATGATCGAGGCGAGGTTGGTCAGCAGCACCTCACGGCGGGCGGTGGTGCGCAGGTCGACCAGCGGAGCCGCGGTGCGCAGCTCGAACACGCCCCACAGGAGCAGGACGACGACCGACGCCGCGAACAGGCCGAGCGTGGTGGGCGAGGACCAGCCCCAGTCGCTGCCCTTGGTGATCGGGAGGAGCAGCAGGACCAGACCGGTCGACAGGCCCAGCGCGCCCAGCAGGTCGAAGGAGCCCTCGGCGCGCATCGGGGACTCCGGCACGACGAGGAGGGTGAGGGCTATGGAGAGCGCACCGAGGCCGGCGGCACCGTAGAAGAGGGCGTGCCAGTCGGCGTGCTGCGCGACCAGGGCAGCGAGCGGCAGCGCGAGACCGCCGCCGACGCCGATCGAGGAGCTCATCAGGGCCATCGCCGAGCCGAGCCGCTCGCGCGGCAGCATGTCGCGCATCAGCCCGATGCCCAGTGGGATCGCGCCCATGGCGAAGCCCTGGAGCGTGCGGCCCACGATCATCGTGAGCAGCTGGCTGGTGAGGGCGCTGATCAGCGCGCCGACCACCATCACGGCGAGGCTGAGGATCAGCATGCGCCGCTTGCCGTAGAGGTCGCCGAGGCGGCCCATGATCGGGGTGGCGACCGCGCCCGAGAGAAGTGTCGAGGTCAGTACCCAGGTGGCATTGCTCGGCGCGGTGTCCAGCAGCTGCGGCAGGTCCTTGATGACCGGGACGAGCAGGGTCTGCATCACCGCGACCACGATGCCCGCGAAGGCGAGCACCGGGACCAGGGCCCCGCTCGCTGTGCGGGTCGGCCGGTCGGTCGTCGTGTGCGTCATGGGGTGAGGCCTCCAGTGAGATAAGTGCCCGGTAAACCTCGTATGCACGGGCAACTATTCCGTTGCTTCGGGCCTCTAACGAATCCTTGACCAGCTCATGGGTATCTGATCCTCCGTCAAGGGCTGGTATGCCAATGGAACACGTTCTAGTCTTCGCGTCATGAAGGCCTATGTCGCCGGGGTCGGGATGACGCGGTTCGAGAAGCCCGAGACCCGTGAATGGCAGTACTGGGACATGGTCGGAGAAGCGGGCGGCGCCGCCCTCGCGGACGCCGGAGTCGCGTACACGGAGGTGGAACAGGTTCCCGTCGGCTACTGTTTCCAGCCCTCCACCGCCGGCCAGCGGGCGGCCTATGAGCTGGGTCTCACCGGTGTCCCCGTCTACAACGTCAACAACAACTGCGCGACCGGCTCCACCGCGCTGATGCTGGCGCGGCAGCTCGTCGAGGGCGGGGCCGCCGACTGCGTCCTGGCGCTGGGCTTCGAGAAGATGAAGAAGGGCGCGCTCGGGAGTGGGGCCGACGGGGGAGACTTCTCGACCTCTCCGGTCGCCCGGCACTACGGCATCATGGCCGCCCGGCACGGCTTCGAGATGACCCCGCCGACCGCGCAGATCTTCGGCGACGCGGCCCGCGAGCACATGGAGCGCCACGGCACGACCGAGGCGCAGCTCGCCGCCGTGGCCGCCAAGAACCACCGGCACTCCGCGCACAACCCGTACGCCCAGTTCCGGGACGTGTACGAGGTGGACGACATCCTCGCCGCGCCCACCGTCCACCGCCCGCTGACCAGGCTCCAGTGCTCGCCGACCTCGGACGGTGCCGCGGCGGCGGTGGTGGTCTCGGAGCGGTTCGCGCGGCGGCGCGGGCTCACCGGCCTCGTCGAGATCGTCGCGCAGGCGATGACCACCGACACCGAGGAGTCCTTCGCGTCGGGCTCGTGCATCGACGTCGTCGGACAGCCCATGTCCCGCGCGGCGGCACGCCAGGTGTACGAACGCTCCGGCCTCGGCATCGAGGACGTGGACGTCGTCGAGCTCCACGACTGCTTCTCCGTCAACGAACTGCTGACGTACGAGGCGCTCGGCATGTGCGAACCCGGCGAGTCCGGAAAACTCGTCGAGTCGGGCGCGACCACGTACGGCGGGCGGTGGGTGGTGAACCCCTCGGGCGGGCTCATCTCCAAGGGCCATCCGCTGGGTGCCACCGGCCTCGCGCAGGTCGCCGAGCTGGTCTGGCAGCTGCGGGGCCGGGCGGGCGAGCGGCAGGTGCCGGACGCCCGGGTGGGCCTGGCGCACAACATCGGACTGGGCGGAGCGGCGGTCGTGACACTGGTCCGTGCGGTGTAGGCCGTTCGGCCGAGGCGCGGTGGGGCGAAATTCCGATGCAAGGACCGTAACCCGGTTGAGAGCATGACACCCATGCTCGAAGCCGCCGACACCTCCCTCATACGCCCGCGCACCACGCCCCCCACCTGGCTGGTGGTGGCCCTCGCGTGCGCCGGACAGTTCCTGGTCGTGCTGGACGTGTCCGTCGTCAATGTGGCGCTGCCGTCCATGCGGGCCGACCTCGGTCTGAGCCCGTCCGGACTGCAGTGGGTGGTGAACGCGTACGCGATCGCCTTCGCCGGGTTCATGCTGCTCGGCGGGCGGGCCGGCGATCTCTACGGACGCAAGCGGATGTTCCTGGTCGGGCTCGGGCTGTTCACGCTGGCCTCGCTGGGTGGCGGACTGGCCCAGGACGGCTGGCAGCTGCTCCTCGCGCGGGCCGCGCAGGGGCTGGGTGCCGCGGTGCTGGCGCCCTCGACGCTGACGCTGCTGACGGCGGCGGTGCCGGAGGGCGCGGCGCGGGCGCGGGCGATCGCCACCTGGACCGCGGTGGGCGCGGGCGGCGGCGCGGCGGGCGGTCTGGTCGGCGGGGTGCTCGTCGACGTGCTGTCGTGGCGGTGGGTGCTGCTCATCAACGTGCCGGTGGGCGCCGTGGTGCTGGCCGGCTCCCTGATGTGGCTGGTGGAGAGCCGGGCGGGGGACGGGCGCCGGCTGGATCTGCCGGGCGCGCTGCTGGTGACGGGCGGGCTCGGAACGCTGGCCTACGGGATCGTGCAGACCGAGGCGCAGGGGTGGACGGCCATGGCCACGCTGGTGCCGCTGGCCGCCGGGCTCGCGCTGATCGGACTGTTCCTCGTCGTGGAGGCGCGTACGGCGGCCCCGCTGATGCCGCTCGGGCTGCTGCGGCTGCGCTCGGTGGCCTCGGCGAACGCGGCCATGTTCGTGTGCGGTTCGGCGATGTTCTGCATGTGGTACTTCATGACGCTGTACGCCCAGAACGTGCTCGGCTACTCGCCGCTGGACGCCGGACTCGCCCTGGTGCCCAGCTCCCTGGCCGTGGTCGTCGGCTCGAAGCTGGCGCCGCGCCTGATGCCGGTGGCCGGAGCGCGTACGCTGGCGGCCCTGGGCACGGTGGTGGCGGCCGCCGGGTTCGGCTGGCAGTCGACGATGAGCGCGCACGGGGACTATCTGACGGCGATCATGTTCCCGGGGATCCTGATGATGCTGGGGGCGGGCCTGGCCGCGACGCCGCTCGCCTCGCTGGCCACGTCGGGCGCGGCCCCGGGGGACGCCGGCCTGGTGTCCGGGCTGGTCAACACCTCGCGCACGATGGGCGGTTCGCTGGGGCTCGCCGTCATGTCGACGATCGCGGCGGCGCGCACCGGGAGCGACGGCGGTGCCGGGGCGCTGACGGAGGGCTACGCGCTGGCCTTCCGTACGGGCACCGGGGTGCTGCTCGGCGGGGTGGTGCTCATGCTGCTGTGGCTGCCGGGACGAACTTCGGTGACTTCCGCGAAGTGAGGCGTGGAGGAGGCAACGATCCGGGCGGCCCGTGGACTCCTTTGTACATCTAGGAGGTGCCCATGGGGGATCGGAAGAAGGCTCGGGACGAGGAGTTCCAGAGCTTCGTCGTCGGCCGCTGGCCGCGGCTGATGCGTACGGCATTTCTCCTCACGGGGGAGCAGCACGCCGCCGAGGACCTGGTCCAGACGACGCTCGAACAGGTCTATGTGGCCTGGCGCAGGGTCGGCTCCGCGGACGACCCGGAGGCCTACGTACGGCGCGTGATGATCAACGCGCACGCACGCAGGCACCGCAGAAGGCTGAAGGAGTTCCTGGCGCCTAAGGACGACTCGGGCCTGGCGCACGAGGTGGCCGACACCGGTGACCGCATCTCCCAGGCCGACGACCGCGGCGCCCTGTTGAAAGCCCTCGCCCAGCTGCCCGCCCGACAGCGGGAGGCGGTGGTCCTGCGGTACTGGGAGGACCTGACGGAGACGCAGACGGCCGAGGCGATGGGCTGCTCGGTCGGCACGGTCAAGAGCAACGCGGCCAAGGGGATCGCGAAACTCCGCGCCATACCGGGGCTGGCCGAGACGGTGACGCAGGGAGGGCGGAAGTGATGAGCGCGGACCGGGAGAGGAACCACGACATGACGCAGACGGACATCGCCTTCCTCCTCGCGGACGCCGCGGACGAGGTCGAGGTCGGTATAGCCCCCGTGCAGGCGGTGATGCGCGGCGGACGGCGGCGCAGGGCGCGGCGCTGGGCGGTGGCGGCGGCCACGGCCCTGGTACTGGCCGGGTCGACGGGCGGCACACTGGCGCTGACCGGGCTGCCGGGCGGGCACGGGGACAAGGGGGCGTCGGTGGCCACGCAGCCGGCTTCGCCGGAGGCGCGGCATGTGTACGAGCCGCAGTACACCGAGATCGCCTGGGGGAACTACCGGGGCAGGGAGTGGAGCGTCGGTGTCTGGGTCTGGGGGGCGCCGCGCAATGCGCCGGAGGCCATGAGGCAGTTCAGCGAGATGTCCGACCGGGGACTGAGGCCCCCGGCCTTCAAGGCGGTCGAGTTGATCGGCAGGACGTCGTACATGGCCACCTCGAGGTATGGCACCGACCGCAACCAGGATGTGCTCCACGGTACGGGCAGGAAGTTGAAGCGCATGACCGGCACCCACCTGGAGGCCGCGACGACGTTCCTGGGGGAGTTCGGCGACAGCAAGAACCGGCATCGCCTCGTGGTCGGCATGGTCGCCAAGAGCGCCCGGGAGGTCACCTGCCACTGGAAGGACGGCACGTCGTCCGTGGCCCGCGGCGTCCCCGCGGACTCCGCCGCCCGTGCCATGACCCCCAAGGACGCGGCCATCCGCCCGGTCGACGGCTTCCCGACGGCGAACTGGTTCGTGTGCGTGGCGCCGGAGGGGACGTCCTACGATCCGCTCCACGGGGTGGAGGTGACCAAGTAGGCCTTCGGGAGGTCACAGCCACCCCTGCTGACGGGCCTCCCTCACCGCCTCCGTCCGGTTGCGGGTGCCCGTCTTGCCGATGGCGGAGGACAGGTAGTTGCGGACCGTCGACTCGGACAGATGCAGCCTGCCGGCGATGTCGGCGACGGTCGCGCCGTCCACCGACGCCCTCAGCACATCGCACTCGCGGGCGGTGAGCGGACTGGGCCCGGCGCTGAGCGCGGCCGCGGCCAGCGCCGGGTCGACCACGGTCTCCCCGGTGAGCACGCGCCGGATCGCCTCGGCCAGTTCCTCCACCGGCCCGTCCTTGACCAGGAATCCCGCGGCCCCGGCCTCCATGGCCCGGCGCAGATAGCCGGGCCGGCCGAAGGTGGTCAGGATCAGCACCCGGCAGTCGGGCGCCTGATCCCGCAGTTCCGCCGCCGCGTCCAGCCCGCTCATGCCGGGCAGTTCGATGTCGAGCAGGGCCACGTCCGGCCGGTGCAGCAGCGCGGCGTCCACGATCGCGTCGCCGGTGGCGACCTGGGCGACCACCTCGATGTCGTCCTCCATGCCGAGCAGCAGGGCCAGGGCGCCGCGCATCATGCCCTGGTCCTCGGCCAGCAGGACCCGGATGTTCTTCACGGCCCAAGCCTAGCCAAGGGTGGCCTATTCAAAGACTCGTCATTGTTCGGGTCCGCAGGGGTTGACGGCCCCTGGCGGTGCGCAAACAATCGCCTCTGCATTTCCGGTAATTGTTCGGCATTTCGACGTCGAATTGGTTCGGTATTTCGGTCGAACGACGTCCGATATTTCGACCACCCCCGCACTGCCCTACGAGGAACCGAAGAGGTGCACCGTGTTCACGAGACTCCCGCGCTCACGTCCCCGGCGGCCGGGAAGGGCCGCCCTGTCCCTCCTGGCGGCCTTCGCGACCGTCGCCGCCCTGCTGTTCGGTGTCGGCGCCCCGCAGGCCGCCGCCGCGAGCTCGCTGCCCTGTGACATCTACGCCGCCGCGGGCACCCCCTGTGTCGCCGCGCACAGCCTGGTCCGGGCGCTGTACTCGTCCTACGGCGGCTCGCTCTACCAGGTGCAGCGCGCCTCCGACGGCGCCACCGCGAACATCGGGTTGCTGACGGCCGGCGGATACGCCGACGCCGCCGCCCAGGACACCTTCTGCTCCGGCACGACCTGCATCATCACCAAGATCTACGACCAGTCCTCGCGCCACAACGATCTCACCGTCGAGGGTGCGGGCGGGGCGGGCGCGGCCGATGTGGGGGCGCCCCCGGGCGCGGGGCCCGGGGCGGCCCGCGGGGCCCCGGGGGGAGGGCGGGGGATGTACGCCCGGTGGGG
>NZ_JBHYKH010000054.1:8311-13152 GCF_042741275.1 Streptomyces sp. NPDC058964 | reverse complement strand
GGTGGCGGGGCCCCCCGCTGCCCCGCGCGGGGGGGCGGGCGGGGCGGCCCGCCGCGGGCGGCGCCCCCCCCGCGGACGCGCTGCCGGTGACCGCCGGCGGTCACCAGGTCTACGGCCTGGAGATCTCCGCCGGCATGGGCTACCGGGACAACTCCACCTCCGGTGTGGCCGTGAACGGCCAGGCCGAGGGGATGTACGTGGTGACCTCCGGCACCCACGTCAACGGCTCCTGCTGCTTCGACTACGGCAACGCCGAGACGAACAACAAGGACACCGGGAACGGCCACATGGACGCCATCAACTTCGGCACCGAGTGCTGGTTCTCGCCCTGCTACGGGAAGGGGCCGTGGGTGCAGGCCGACCTGGAGAACGGCCTGTTCCAGTCGGACGCCGGGTACAGCAGGAACTCGTCCAACACCGGTTCCGGGCCACTGCCGTTCGTCACCGCGCTGCTGAAGAACAACGGACAGAACCATTTCGCGCTGAAATACGGCAATGCGCAATCAGGCGGACTCACGACCACCTATTCCGGAGCCGAACCCACCGCCGGCGGCTACTCGCCGATGCACCAGGAGGGCGCGATCGTCCTGGGCACCGGCGGTGACAACAGCAACGGCTCCACAGGGTCCTTCTTCGAGGGCGTGATGACGTCGGGCATCCCGACGGACGCCGCCGACGACGCCGTGCAGGCCGACGTCGTCTCCGTCGCCTACGGCGGCCCGACCGGCAGCACCGGCTCCCTCACTCCCGGCTCGGAGATCTCGCTGCGCGCGACGACCGCCTGCTGCACCACCGACTTCGTCCGCCACCAGGACGACGCGGCCGTCATCTCCTCGGTGACATCGAGCAGTTCGGCCCTCGACAGGAACGACGCCACCTGGATCGTCCGCAGGGGCCTCGCCGACGGCTCCTGCGTGTCCTTCGAGTCGCGCAACTACCCCGGCGACTTCCTGCGCCACTACAACTACCGGCTCTACCGTCAGCCCATGGACGGCAGCGCCCAGTTCAGGGCCGACGCCACGTTCTGCCCGCAGACCGGCAAGAGCGGCACGGGCACCTCGTTCGCCTCGTACAACTACCCGACGAGATATCTGCGCCACTACGACCACAACGTCTACATAGCGAGCAACGGCGGCTCGAACGCCTGGGACAGCGGCACGTCGTGGAGCGACGACGTGAGCTGGGTGGTCAGCTCGCCCTGGGCGCCGTAGCCGCCCCGGCCACCGACAGCTCCGCCGGCTCCGTGGGGAGTTCGGCGGTGACCGTGAAACCGCCGCGCGGCGACGGGCCGGCCCGCAGGGAGCCGCCCGCCGTCGCGAGGCGCTCGGTCAGTCCCTTGAGACCGGTGCCGCCGGTGCCCTCCCGCGGTTCGGCCGCGACGGCGCCCGTGCCGTTGTCCGTGACCGTCAGCAGGGCCCGCTCCGCGCCGCTCTCGACGGTGATCTCGCAGCGGCTCGCGTCGCTGTGCCGTACGACATTGGTGACGGCCTCGCGCACCACCCAGCCCAGCAGGGCCTCCGTCTGGGGGGCGAGGGGTGTGCCGGACTGGCGGACCACCGGCTCCACGCTCGCCGCGGACAGCGCCGAGCGGGCCCGGGTCAGCTCCGTGGCGAGGCTGCCCTCGCGGTAGCCGGTCACCGCCTCACGGATCTCGGTCAGCGCCTGTCTGCCGACCGACTCGATGTCGTTGATCTGCGACAGCGCCGCATCCATGTCGCGCGGGGCCAGACGGCGGGCGGCCTCCGACTTGACCACGATCACGGACAGGGTGTGGCCGAGCAGGTCGTGCAGATCGCGGGAGAAGCGCAGCCGCTCCTCCGCCACCGCCCGGCGGGCCAGCTCCTCGCGGGCGGCGCGCAGTTCCCGTACGGCCTCGCTGAGGCCCAGGATCGCGGCGGTCACCATGCTCGACAGGAAGGTGCCGTAGGCGATGTTCACCGCGTCCCAGCCGTCGCGGAAGCCGGAGACGGTACCGGCGAACGCGGCCAGCAGGATCCCCGTCCTGCCCAGCCACGGCCCGCGCAGGGTCGCGCCCGTCGCGAGGCCCAGCAGGGGGAAGAACAGCAGCCAGCTGCCGCCGTACCCGAGAGCCAGGCCCGTGGTCAGCAGGCCCATCAGCAGCAGTGCCACCCGGGTGGACGTCGCCTCGCGCTTCTCCCGGTCGAAGGCGCGGAACGTCACGTAGATGTACAGCGAGTTGAAGGCGAGCAGCCCCACGGCGCCGATCCACGGGTTGGGGGTCTTGCCCTGGAAGAGGTTGGAGAAGGAGCCCAGTCCCATGAGCAGCCACGGCAGCAGGGCGAAGCCGGTGGGCGGCGGGCCCGGGTGCTCAGGCGTCTGCCCGTTCTTCCGGGCGGCCTTCTGCGCGGCCCGGAAGCGCTCCATGTCCGCCTTCCACGACGCCCGCGCGGCCTTCCAGGCCGTCACCTGGCATCGCGCCTGCTGCCACCACGACACGTTCCCGTTCACCCGAGATCCCCCGATCAGCTGGTCTCCGCACTACGGCGGTACGACAGCACAGCGTACGAACAGAACACCAACAGCCAGGTCACCAGTACGAGAACGGCCCCGGGTGCCGGGGCGTGCCCGGCGGCGGCCGAGGTGCCCAGCTCGGCGATGTCATGGGTGGGGGTGTACTCCGACACCGGGCGCAGCCAGCCGGGGAAGAGCTCGACCGGGAACCAGAGCCCGCCGAGCACCGCGAGCCCCAGATTCGCGATCATGTTGGCCACGCCCGTGGCCGGACCGGTCAGCCGGTAGCCGTTGCCGAGGCCGAGCAGGGTGAAGGGGACCGAGCCGAGCCACAGCAGCAGCGCGACCGCCACCCACTGCCAGGCCTGCAGCCGTACGCCGTTCACCAGACCGCCGGCCGCGAGCACTGCGACGATCGCCGGGAGCACGGTCACCGAACCGGTCAGCGCCCGCCCGATCACCACCTGCCGCGGGGTCATCGGCGTCACCCTCAGCTGCCGCAGCCAGCCGATCGCCCGGTCCTCGGCGACCGCGCCGCCGGTGTTGAGGGCGGAGCCGACCGCGCCGTACGCGGCCATGCCGACCATGGACGCGGTCCGCCAGTCGCCGTCGTTCGCGCCGATGTTGGTGAACAGCAGGTACATCATCACCGGCATCGCGATCCCGCCGATCACGAAGCCCGTGTCGCGCAGCGTGCGGCGCACCTCGAGGCGCAGGTAGTCCCACATCACACCGTCTCCGTCTCGTGCGAGGGCTTGTGTGAAGTCAGGGCCAGGAAGGCGTCGTCGAGCGAGGCCGGGGTGACCTCCAGGCCGTGTACCGCACCCAGCCCGGCGAGGGCGACCACCGTCGCGTCGGAGTCGTCCGTGCGCAGCCGCGCCCGGTCCCCGCGTACCTCCACCGACCGCACCCCGGGCAGCAGGGCCAGCCCGTCCGGGGTGCGCCCGGCCAGGTCGAGGGAGACCAGGTTGCCGCCGGCCGAGCGCCGCAGCTCCTCGCCCGTGCCGTCGGCGACGATCCGGCCGCGGTCGATGACGACGATGCGGTCGGCGTGCGCGTCGGCCTCCTCCAGGTAGTGGGTGGAGAACAGGACGGTGTGGCCGCGACGCGCGTACGTCCGCATCGAGTCCCAGAACGCGTGCCGGGCCTCCACGTCCAGGGCGGCCGTCGGCTCGTCCAGCACGAGGAGCGCGGGATCCCCGGACAGCGCCACCGCGAACCGCACCCGCTGCGTCTGACCGCCGGACAGCCGGTCCACCCTGCGCTGAGCGAGAGAGGCGATCCCGGCCAGCTCCAGCGCCCGCGCCACCGGCATGGGGGCGGGGTAGCGGGAGGCCACGAAGGAGACCAGCTCCCCGACCGTGACCCGGGGGACCGCGCGCGCCTCCTGGAGCATCGCGCCCACCCGGCCCGCGCGCACGGAGCGCTCCGGGACCGAGCCGAACAGCTCCACCGTGCCCGCGTCGGGCTCGTGCAGGCCCAGGAGGAGAGAGATCGTCGTCGACTTCCCGGCGCCGTTGAGGCCGAGCAGGGCCACCGTCTCGCCGCGCGCGATCTCCAGGTCGACACCGTCGACGGCGCGGACGGCTCCGTAGGTCTTGACGGCTCCCGTGAAGGACACGGCGGGTGATGTCTGCGTCATGTCCACGACGCTACGAACCTCGGCCCCCTGCCCGGCAGATGCGCATGTACGGACTCGGGCAGTACAAATGTCCCGGGCGGGCGGACCTGACACGACGTCAGGAGCCTTCACAAGTGGGGAGTGCTGGGCTATACAGGGGGCGCCGGACTGGAACGCGTTCTAGGTCGGCCCGCGACGACCTCGGTGCGGCCGACGGTGCGGACGGCCGTGCCGGGGTCTTGAAGCCGCAGTCCGAAAGCCGTGCGTCACAAGCCGTGCGTCACAAGCCGTGTGTCAAAAGCCGTGAGTGTCAGGAGCCGTATGCCCATCGACGCAGCGAAGGCCCTCGCCGCCGAACCCCGGTCCGGCGAGATCACCTGGGACCGCAGGGACGTCCAGCTCTACCACTTGGGCCTCGGCGCCGGAGTGCCCGCCACCGACCCGGACGAACTGCGCTACACGCTGGAGTCCCGGCTGCACGTCCTGCCCAGCTTCGCCACCGTCGCGGGCAACGGGTCACCCGGCGTGATCAGCGGCCTGTCCATGCCCGGCGTCGACGTCGACCTCGCCCACGTCCTGCACGGCGGCCAGTCGCTCACCCTCCACCGCCCGATCCCGGTCGAGGGCAGCGCCACGGCCACCGGCCGCATCGCCGCCGTGTACGACAAGGGCAAGGCGGCCGTCCTCGTCATGCGCACCGCGGTCGCCCACGCCCCCCGCCCCCGGTGGACCAACACAGCGACTATCT
>NZ_JBHYKH010000054.1:0-8301 GCF_042741275.1 Streptomyces sp. NPDC058964 | reverse complement strand
CCGGGGGCGCGCCGCCCCCCCCCCCCCGGCCCCCCCGGCCCCCCCCCCCCCCCCGCGCGGGGGCCCCATCCTACACAGGCCCCCGGCGGCCCCCCCCCCCCACGGCCCGCTGTGGACCAACGACGCGCAGATATTCGTACGCGGGGAAGGCGGCTGGGGCGGCGACCGCGGCCCCTCCACCCGGCTCGAACCACCCGTCGGCGAGCCCGGCATGACCGTCGAGAAGGCCGTCCGCGAGGACCAGGCGCTGCTCTACCGCCTCTCCGGCGACTGGAACCCGCTGCACGCCGACCCCGGGTTCGCCAAGCTCGCCGGGTTCGACCGGCCCATCCTGCACGGGCTGTGCACCTACGGCATGACACTCAAGACGGTCGTCGACACGCTGCTTGGCGGCGACGTGACCCGCGTCCGCTCCTACACCACCCGCTTCGCCGGGGTGGTGTACCCGGGCGAGACCCTGCGCATCCGCATGTGGCGCCGGGAGCGGGCCGTGCGGGTGGCCGTGAACGCCGTCGAGAGGGACGACGCGCCTGTTCTCGCCGACACCGTCGTCGAACACTCCTGAGCCACCTTGGCCACCTGAGCCATCTGAGCCAGAGAAGCCTCCGAGGGGAGCCGCACCATGCGCGCAGCCGTACTGCACGAGATCGGCCAGGACAAGCTGGAGGTCCTCGACGACGTCGAGGCGGTGGGCTTCGGCCCCGGCAGGGTGCGGGTACGGATCCGGGCCACGGGGCTGTGCCACTCGGACCTGTCCGCGATGAGCGGGGTGCTGCCGCAGCCGGCGCCGTTCGTCCCCGGGCACGAGGGCGCCGGCGAGATCATCGAGGTCGGCGAGAACGTCACCCGTCTGAAGCCCGGTGACCGGGTCGTCGTCTGCTGGCTGCCGGCCTGCGGCGCCTGTCCCGCCTGCAGGCGCGGGCAGACCGAGCTGTGCCTGGCCGGGTTCATGAACGCGGGCACGCCCAACTTCAAGCGCTCCGGCGGAGACGTGTTCGGCTTCGCGGGCACCGGCACCTTCGCCGAGGAGGTCGTCGTCGACGCGGGCTGCGCCGTGCCGATCCCGGACGACGTGCCCTTCGACATCGCCGCGCTCATCGGCTGCGGGGTGACGACCGGACTGGGCGCCGCCCTCAACACCGCCGACGTGGAGGCCGGTTCGTCGGTCGCCGTCATCGGGTGCGGAGGCGTCGGCATCTCCGCGATCCAGGGGGCGCGGCTGAAGGGCGCCGCCGAGATCGTCGCCGTCGACCCGGTCGCGTCGCGCCGCGAGTCCGCCCTCCGGTTCGGCGCCACGAAGGCCGTTGCACCGGACGGGCTGGCCGACGCCAAACAGCAGGTCACCGGCGGCGAGGGCTTCGACTACGTCTTCGAGGTCGTCGGGCGGTCCGCGACCGCCCGCACCGCCTACGAGAACACCCGGCGCGGCGGCACCCTCGTCGTGGTCGGCGCGGGCGCCATGGACGACTTCCTCCAGCTCAACATGTTCGAGCTGTTCTTCGACGAGAAGCGCATCCTGCCGTCGATGTACGGCGGCGGCGACGTCCTGCGCTCCTACGAGCGGACCATCGCCCTGTGGCGGGCGCGCCGCGTCGACCTGGAGGGCCTGATCACGCACCGGGTGCCGCTGGCCGAGATCAACGAGGCGCTGGACCAGATGCGTACCGGGACGGCCCTGCGTACGTGCATCGAGATCTGACGGGGAGTCCTATGCCGATCGGTATGTCACTGCCACTCGAGGGCCTGGCCGCGATCGTCACCGGCGCGGGCCGGGGACTGGGCCGGGCCGAGGCGCTGGAACTGGCCCGGCTCGGCGCGGCCGTCGTCGTCAACGACTACGGCAGGCCGGGCCGGGACGGCTCGGGCGAGGCCTCCGCCGGGCCCGCCGAGGAAGTCGCCGCCGAGATCCGGGCGGCGGGCGGGCGGGCGCTCGCGCACACCGGGGACGTCGCCGACTTCGGGCAGGCCCGGGAACTCGTGGAGAGCGCGGTCGCCGAGTTCGGGAAGCTCGACATCCTGGTCAACAACGCCGGCATCCTGCGCGACCGCATGGTCTTCTCCATGTCCGAGGACGAGTGGGATTCGGTGATCCGGGTCCACCTCAAGGGGCACTTCAACACCACGCACTTCGCGGCCGCACACTGGCGGGAGCGGTCCAAGGCGGCCGGGGGACGGGTGTACGGGCGGATCGTGAACACCTCGTCGGAGGCGTTCCTGGCCGGTTCGGCGGGCCAGCCCAACTACGCCGCAGCCAAAGGCGGGATCGTGGGTCTGACCACCTCCACGGCCCTCGCCCTGGCCAAGTACGGAGTGACGGCCAACGCGATCTGCCCCCGGGCCCGCACCCGGATGACCGAGGACGTCTTCGCGGGGCTCGCCGCACCCGACGAGGGCCTCGACCCGCTCGCCCCCGAGCACGTCGCCCCGCTCGTCGGCTACCTCGCCTCGCCCGCCGCCGGGCGCGTGAACGGACAGCTGCTCGTGGTGCACGGTGGCATGGTCGCCGTCATGGAACAGCCGCGTGTCCAGGCGAAGTTCGACAGCAAGCAGGACACCTTCACCTTTGACGAACTCGACGCGCTGCTCACCCCGCACTACGCGGACCGGCCGCCGGGGGAGACCTTCGCGGCGGCGGAGGTGCTGGCCCTCAAACGCCGGTGACACACGAAAGGGGGCCCATCGGCCGGTCAGCCGATGGACCCCCACTGCGTGACCTCAGGCCGCCGACTCGGCCGGCTCCGGCTTGCGGTGCCGGCCGTGCGGGGCCGTCTCGCTGTCCTGGGCCGAGACCGGGCCGCGGTGCTTGCCGTGGCCGGCGGTCTCCTGAAGGTCGCTGGACAGCTTCTCGGTCGTCATCGTGTCGTTCATCGGAAGAATTCACCCCGTCAACATCATCTTTCGTACAGCCGGGCGAGTGTAACCGGCACACCACGGGGCGAATCCAGGCGGCCACGCCAACCGCCACTACTTCGTTACAAGACGTGCGAGCGGTGCCTGTTGAAGGGGTACCGGGCGCAGCACCGCGGGCTCCGGAGGATCCGGTTCCGCCGGTTTCCGGAGCGCGTTCCACACCCCGTCGACCGCGCCGTTCCGGACCGGATCCCCCGGGCCGACGTCCCCCGGTCCCCCCGTGTTCCCCCATCCCCCCGTTCCCCCCGTTCTCGCGGGTGCCGCCAGCTCCGCCACACCGCACGGGGTCTCCCGCGTGGCGTACGGCAGCCGCAGCACCCCGTCCTCGGTCCACAGCCCCGCGCCCGCCAGCCACCCCTCGGGCGCCGGGAGGTGGTGCACCTGGCGCTCGGCGGGCCGCCACACCCCGACCCAGCTGCCGAGCGACCCGTCGACGCGCAGCGCCACCGCGCAGTGCTCCGGCGTCAGCACCTGCCCCGGCTGGATCGCGAACGGCGTCACCGTGCAGTCGGCCGTCCGCAGGCACTCCGGGAAGCGCACCGGCAGCGTGCTGCCCAGGACCCCCCAGCCCAACCGTTCCTGCCCGGGGGAGGGTGCGTCCGAGGCGACGAGGATCAGCCCGCTGTCCGGGTCGGCGAGCAGCAGGCGGTCGTCGCTGCCGGCCGCGATCTGCAGCAGCGGCGACACCTCGCCGCCCCGCTCCAGGTCCACCACGACCGCCTTGGTGCTCCCGCAGATCTCCCGGTCCAGGGCGAGCATGCGTCCCGTGCGGTCCAGCCAGACCCCGCCCGAGCAGCGCCCCGGGATCTCGGCGACGTGCTCGGGCCCGAAGGAGCCGCCCGCCACCAGCCACACCGCCGTGGAGCGGAGGCCGGTCTCCAGCGCGTACGCCCGCCGGCCCCCCGGCGCCGACGGCAGCAGCCGCAGTTCGTTGCCCGGGTCCGGGCACTCCACCGCTCCCAGCGGCAGCTCACCGGTGCCGGGGCCGGTCGGGTACAGCAGCGAGAACGAGTGCCGCCGTTCCACCAGCCGGTGGATCAGGACCCGTCCGTCGGCCAGCGGCTGCACCTCGGTGCCGGGCTCCTCCGGCTGGTTGCCGGGCAGCGGCACGGCGTACGGTTCGGGGCCGTCCAGTGTCCAGCGCTCCGGGAACCAGGAGCCGCCGTCCAGCGCCAGACGGGCGGCGTAGGCCCCGTCCGCCGTGATGGTGCAGCCCGCCCGCGGAACACCGCCGTCCTCCGCGGCAGCCGAGGGTTCGATCGCACAGGCCGTCATCGTTCGGTCACCTCCGGCGACGAAGCTAGTTTTCGCACGCACAGACGTGGAACCGCCAGGCAGCCGCTTCACACATACGGGTGGCCGGGCAGCGGTTCGCCTGAGGAAACGCGGGCGTATGTGCTGCACGGGGCCTTTCGGGCACGGAGCCGGTACATCCCCGCAGAACAGGCAGGTAGCCTTTTCCCCGTGCCCCGTCTGTCAGAAGTCATCACCGCGCTGGAGAACCTGTGGCCCGCCGAGCGGGCCGAGTCCTGGGACGCGGTCGGCACCGTCGTGGGCGACCCCGACCAGGAGGTCTCCCGGGTCCTGTTCGCCGTCGACCCCGTGCAGGACATCGTCGACGAGGCGGTGAAGCTGGGCGCCGACCTGATCGTCACCCACCACCCGCTCTATCTGCGCGGTACGACGACGGTCGCGGCCTCCACCTTCAAGGGCCGGGTCGTGCACACGCTGATCAAGAACGACATCGCGCTGCACGTCGCCCACACCAACGCCGACACGGCCGACCCGGGCGTCTCCGACGCGCTGGCCGGAGCCCTGGACCTGCGGGTCGTACGGCCGCTCGTGCCGGACCCCACCGACCCGGAGGGCCGCAGAGGCCTCGGCAGGGTCTGCGAACTGGACCACCCGCTCACCGTCCGCGAGCTCGCCGCCCGCGCCGCCGAGCGGCTGCCCGCCACCGCGCAGGGCATCCGGGTGGCCGGTGACCCCGAGGCGGTCGTCCGCACGGTCGCCGTCAGCGGCGGCTCCGGCGACAGCCTCTTCGATGCCGTGCGGGCGGCCGGTGCCGACGCCTTCCTCACCGCCGACCTCCGGCACCACCCGGCCTCCGAGGCCGTCCTCCGCAGCCCCCTCGCGCTGCTCGACGCGGCGCACTGGGCCACCGAATGGCCCTGGTGCGAGCTGGCCGCAGCCCAGCTCGACGAGATCTCCGACCGTCACGACTGGGACCTGCGCGTCCACGTCTCCAAGACGGTCACCGACCCCTGGACCGCCCACGCGGCGTCCAACACCGCCACTAGCTCAACGGGAGCCCCCAACTGAACGCCGCGCCCGCCGACCAGATCCGACTGCTGGACGTCCAGGCCCTCGACGTCCGCCTGCAGCAGCTGGCGCACAAGCGGAGGTCGCTGCCCGAGCACGCCGAGATCGAGTCGCTGACCAAGGACCTCACGCAGCTGCGCGACCTGCTCGTGGCCGCGCAGACCGAGGAGAGCGACTGCGCCCGCGAGCAGACCAAGGCCGAGCAGGACGTGGACCAGGTGCGCCAGCGCGCCGCCCGCGACCAGCAGCGCCTGGACTCCGGCGCGATCACCTCCCCCAAGGACCTGGAGAACCTCCAGCGGGAGATCGTCTCCCTGGCCAAGCGGCAGGGCGACCTGGAGGACGTCGTCCTCGAGGTCATGGAGCGCCGCGAGGCCGCGCAGGAGCGGGTCGGTGAGCTGACCGAGCGCGTGGCCTCCGTCCAGACGAAGATCGACGACGCGACCGGCCGCCGGGACGCCGCCTTCGAGGACATCGACGGCGAGGCGGCCTCGGTGACCAAGGAGCGCGAGGTCATCGCGGGCTCCGTCCCGGCGGACCTGCTGAAGCTCTACGACAAGCTGCGCGAGCAGCAGGGCGGCATCGGCGCTGCCAAGCTGTACGCCCGCACCTGCCAGGGCTGCCGCCAGGAGCTGGCGATCACCGAGCTGAGCGAGATCCGCTCGGCCGCGCCCGACACCGTCGTGCGCTGCGAGAACTGCCGCCGCATCCTGGTGCGCACGGCCGAGTCGGGTCTGTAGGGAACAAGGGGCGTACGGCGTGCGGGAGTTCATCGTCGAGGCCGACGGCGGCTCGCGGGGCAACCCGGGGCCCGCGGGCTACGGCGCGGTGGTGATCGACGCGGCCACGGGCGAGACCCTCGCCGAGGCGGCGGAGCACATCGGGGTGGCCACCAACAACGTGGCCGAGTACCGGGGCCTGGTGGCCGGCCTGCGTGCCGCGCACGCCCTCGACCCGTCCGCCTCGGTGCACGTCCGCATGGACTCCAAGCTCGTCGTCGAGCAGATGTCTGGCCGCTGGAAGATCAAGCACCCGGATCTGAAGCCCCTCGCCATGGAGGCGAGCCGTGTCCTGCCGGCGGACCGGGTGACGTACGAGTGGATCCCGCGCGAGCGGAACAAGCACGCCGACCGCCTGGCCAACGAGGCGATGGACGCCGGGAGCCGGGGCGAGCAGTGGTCCCCGTCGTCCTCCACCGCGGCACTGGACAGACCCGCCGTACCCGAGCCGTCCGGCCCGCCGGGCGACGCGACGGCGGGCGCGGCGAAGGCGCGCGCGGCCCTCGCCGCCGCCAGGCCGGCTCCGGCCGGCGGGGGCACGGCGACCGGGACACCGTCCGAGGTCCCCGTCGGCACCCCGGCGCGGCAGTCGTACGCGGTGGGTGAGGAGTCCGGCGCCGACGCGCGTGCCGCCCGCGCGGTGGCCTCCGGCGCCGCCACGCCCCCGGCCCCGGCCACCACCGCCCCCGGCTGGAGCGCGGCCCCCGACCTCGGCGCGCCCGCGACCTTGGTGCTGCTGCGGCACGGAGAGACCCCGCTGACACCGCAGAAGCGGTTCTCGGGCAGCGGCGGTACCGACCCGTCCCTCTCCGATGTCGGCCGCGAGCAGGCCGAGCGGGTCGGGGCGGCACTGGCCCGGCGCGGCACGATCCAGGCGATCGTCGCGTCCCCCCTCGCCCGCACCCGGGAGACCGCCGGCATCGTCGCCGCCCGCCTCGGGCTCGAGGTGACGGTCGACGACGGGCTGCGCGAGACCGACTTCGGCGCCTGGGAGGGGCTCACCTTCGGCGAGGTGCGCGAGCGCCACCGGGAGGACCTCGAGGCCTGGCTCGCCGACCCCGAGGCCCGCCCCACCGGCGACGGCGAGAGCTTCGCGCAGACCGCCACCCGGATCGCCGCCACCCGCGACAAGCTGGTCGCGGCGTACGCGGGCCGCACGGTCCTGCTCGTCACCCACGTCACCCCGATCAAGACGTTCGTACGGCTGGCCCTCGGCGCCCCGCCCGAGTCCCTCTTCCGTATGGAGCTGTCGGCGGCCTCGCTCTCGGCGGTGGCGTACTACGCGGACGGCAACGCGAGCGTACGGCTGCTCAACGAGACCGCTCACCTGCGCTGAGCGGCACGGGCGCGCAGGACCTCCACGATGTGCCGCCCCCACGGCCCCCGGGTTCATCACCCGCGGCGCCATCCCGGACGGATGCGGCGCCGGCCGCGCCAGGTTGACGGGCGGTCCGGCGGCGAGGGCGCGGCGCCCTCCGCCAGCACGTCGAACGCAGCGTTCCCGCGACGAGTTCACCCCGGGGTCCCGCCACGACCGCCGGATACGGCAGATGGCCCGCCAGGATCCGGCCCAACGCCTCGCGCACGGGCCCCGGTTCCGCCGCGTGCAGTACCGACTCGGCGTGAGAAGGCGCGCAACCCGCCGCGAGCGGCGGCGCGTTGCGCTCGCGCGGCGTCAGGTCCAGCGACTCCGCCGGCCGCAGCACGACCGCCGCCCCGGCACCGAACGGCCCCGCTCGATGAAGCCGACGTACCTCTGTGCCGTCCCGGCCCGTGAGGCGAGTTCGGGCCGACTGACCCGGCGCGCGGTGCACCGGCGCAGCGGCTCCAGGGCGAAGGACGGCGGTTCGACGGTGCTCATGGGGTCCCCGTACGGCACGGGTATAACAACCGGTCAGCGTCGCCGCCGCACCCAGCCGGGAATCGAGCCCCCCGCGCGGCGCGGCCGGCCTGGCCGCATGCGCTCCTGCCGACTGGCGCGGCCTTCGGCAAGGACGTCAACCCGATCGCCCGAGCCCTGCCGCCTCCCGCGCCAGGGCCTCGACACGTGCCCAGTCCCGGGCGGCGACGGCGTCCGCGGGCACCATCCAGCTCCCGCCGACGCAACCGACGTTGGGCAGGGCCAGGTACTCCGGCGCGTTCCCCGGTCCGATGCCCCCCGTCGGACAGAACCGCGCCTGCGGCAGCGGACCGGCCAGCGACCGCAGGTACGCCGTGCCGCCGGCCGCCTGGGCCGGGACTAACTTCATCACCCGCACCCCGCGATCGAGGAGCGCCCCCACCTCGGAGG
>NZ_JBHYKH010000053.1:26044-28401 GCF_042741275.1 Streptomyces sp. NPDC058964 | reverse complement strand
CCCGCGCCCTCTCGAGATCCACACACCCCAGCCGCTCTACCGGCCCGGGCCTCCGCCGGCCGGGGGGTGCCGCTCCCGCTCGCGGCCGCGGGTCTCCGGCGGCGGCGCTGCCGGGTCGCCGGGGGTGCCGAATCCGAAGCCGCGTGTTGTTGGGCCCGGGGCTGCCGGCGCGGAACCGCTCGCCGGCAACCGCCGCCCGCACGGACTCACCGAGCCGACTCGCCCCCGAATCGCCGGGCCAGGTACTCCTCGAACGTCCCCTTGCCGACCGCCCGCTCCGGCGCGAGGTGGCCGCCCGACCTGAAGGCGCGGGCCGTGCCCCCGGGCAGCGGGACGCCGAGCAGCGGTCGCCGCCGGCCGGTCGCCCTCAGGTAGGCGCGAGCCAGTGAGTCGAACGTCCGCACCTGCGGGCCGCCCATGTCCGCGACCCGTCCGGCGGGCGCCCCGGCCGCCAACTCGGCCAGTCGTCCCGCCACTTCGGCCACCTCGATCGGCTGGTCCGAGATCCCGGCGGGCAGCGGCATCACCGGGGACTTCGCCAGCGCCCGGAACAGCTGGACCAGCAGATCGTGGAACTGGGTCGCCCGCAGCACGGTCCAGCCGAGACCCGACTCCTCGACCAGCTTCTCCACGGCGAGCTTGGCCTTGTAGTAGCCGAACGGCACCCGGTCGACGCCGACGATGGAGATGTAGACGAGATGGCGCACGCCCGCCCGCCGGGCCGCCGCGATCAGGTTCTCCGCCGCACGCTCGTCACCGCCCTTGGGCGAACTCGCGCAGTGCACGACCGTGTCCACGCCCGCGACGGCCGCGTCCAGACCGGCGCCGCCCTCACGCAGGTCGACGGCGTGAGGCTGCGCGTGCCGGCTGAGCACCCGTACTTCGTGCCCGTCTGCGCGCAGCCGCTCGGCGACGAGCCGGCCGAGGGTTCCGGTACCGCCGGTCACCAGGATCGTGGTCATGCTGTTCAGTCCCTCCGGACGCGGGGCGCTCCCGGGCGGAGCACCCTTCGTCAGCTGAGACCGGACAGCCCCGCGGGATGTGACAGCCCCGCGGGAATTTCCTCACGGGCGTGCCAGCTGGCGCCGTATGAAGTCCAGCTTGTCCGGGTTCACCACGGCCCGCACGCGCGCGATCAGCCCGTCCCGCTCCTCGAAGCAGGCGATGGCGACCAGCGTGTCACCCGCCCACGCGAGCAGCGCGGTCGAGCCGTTGATCTCGGCCCCCGCGTAGGCGAAGCCCGCCGCGAACCTCTGGGATCCGCCCGCCAGGAAACGGAGGACCTTCTCGCGGCCCTCGATCGGCCTCCGGGCCGCCGACACCTTGCCGCCGCCGTCGCTCCACCAGGTCACATCGGCCGCGAGCAGCTTCTCCAGGCTGCCCAGATCGCCGTCCCGGGCCGCCGTGATGAACGACGTCACGAGCTGCTCCTGCCGCTCGGGCGCGGCGTCGAACCGCCCCTCGGGAGCGGCCACCCGCCGCACCGCCCGGCGGTACAGCTGACGGCAGTTGGCCTCGCCCAGGTCCAGCACGTCCGCGATCTCCCGGTGCCCGTACCCGAACGCCTCCCGCAGCACGTACACCGCCCGCTCGGTCGGCGTCAGCCGCTCCAGCAGGACCAGCATCGCCATCGACACCGCGTCCCGCTGCTCCGCCGACTCCAGCGGCCCGAGGGTGCCGTCGGAGGTGACGACCGGCTCCGGCAGCCAGGCCCCGACGTACTGTTCACGCCGGGCACGGGCCGAGGTCAGCCGGTTGAGGCAGAGATTGGTGACCGTCCTGGCCAGCCACGCCGACGGATGCTCGATGGCCGCCCGGTCGGCGCCGTCGAAGCGCAGGAACGCGTCCTGGACCGTGTCCTCGGCCTCCTCCGCGGAGCCGAGCATCCGGTAGGCGAGGCCGAACAGACGCGGGCGGTGGGTCTCGAACTCCTCGGCGGTCGGCGTCGTCGTCATGCGCACACCCTGCCAGAACCGCCAGAACCGCCGGAACGCACGGCGACCCGGCGGCGGGCAAGGGCCGTCGTCACCGCCACCGGGCCCGCCCGAACCCTAAAAGGACTAGACCATTTAGGTCAATGGGTCCGGCACCCGTTTCCGACGGATCGTCAGCGAACCGCGAAGGTCCGGCGATGCGGTCTGTGAGCCAACGCACACGGCCCGTCTGTATGGATGGCGATCGGGCGTGGCACACTGGCCGTGTACCAGAAGCAGCGCACTCCGGGGTCGGTGAAAGTCCGAACCGGCGGTTACAGTCCGCGACCCGGTCGCGTCCAGCGACCGGGTGACCAGGGGTAATTACTGGTCCGACCGGTTAATTTCGGTTGGGTGGGACTTCGCGGGGGGCGGGCCAGCGCC